>JAZNFR010000288.1:0-12737 GCA_045576055.1 Eubacteriales bacterium | reverse complement strand
ATTGTTTTGGATAGCAACCAAGTTTTAAGGAAAAAGACACTTTCGGGCCTTCTTTGGAAATTTATGGAACGAATAGGTGCTCAAGGTGTTAATTTTATTGTGTCTATTGTTTTGGCAAGACTTCTTTTCCCAGAGCAATATGGAATAGTTGCATTGGTTACTGTTATAATTAACCTTTGTAATGTTTTTGTAACGAGCGGATTACCAAGTGCGCTTATACAAAAAAAGGATGCAGATGATGTTGACTTTTCAACGGTTCTATATTTTAATGTTGTTTTTTCAGTGGTTATATATATAGCGTTGTTTTTTGCGGCGCCATTTATCTCATTATTTTTCGAATATGAACAGTTAACTGCGGTTATAAGGGTTATGGGCATAAGTCTTATAATAGCTTCTATTAGCTCGGTTCAACATTCAATGGTGTCAAGGAAAATGCAGTTTAGAAAGTTTTTCTTTGCAACCATTGGTGGCACCTTGACTTCAGCGGTTGTTGGAATTATAATGGCGTATAAAGGCTTTGGTGTTTGGGCGCTCGTGGCACAGCACCTTACAAATATGGCTATTGATATGGTTGTCGTGGCAATAGTTAATAGATGGATTCCCAAGCTTGCTTTTTCATTTAAGCGCTTAGGCAGCTTGTTTTCATTTGGATGGAAAATATTGGTTTCTTCGCTTGTTGGTGCTATTTTCGAGGATATAAGAACTCTGATAATAGGTAAAATGTACACCAGCGCAGACCTTGCCCGTTACAATAAAGGAAAACAGTTTCCAACTCTTATAGTATCCAACATCAACACATCAATTCAAAGCGTTATGTTTCCGTTGCTTTCCAAAAAGCAAGATGATAAAGCAGAGATAAAACGCATAATGAGGCGTTCAATAAAAACAAGCGCTTATATAATAATGCCAATGATGTTTGGTCTTGCTGCAGTTGCCGAGCCACTTATCAAAATACTTTTGACCGAAACATGGATTGAATGTGTTCCATACCTGCAAATCGCCTGTGTTAGTATGGCAATCATGCCACTTCAAACAGCAAACTTACAAGCACTTTACGCACTTGGCAGAAGCGATTTGATACTAAAAATGGAAATAATAAAGAAAAGTGTTTCTTTGGCAATTGTTTTTTCAACTTGCTTCTTTGGCGTTAAGGCTATTGCGCTTGGAGGAATTGCTATTTCTCTTTTCGCATTGATAGTTAATATTTTTCCTAACAAAAAGCTTCTTGGCTATGGATATTTGGAACAGCTAAAAGATATTTTACCATTTGTTTTAATGTCGACAGCAATGGCAGCTGTAGTAATTTGTATGGGATGGATTCCGATTAATGTTTACGCTGTTCTTGCTTTGCAGGTTGCTTTAGGAATAGTGATTTATGTTGCTCTTTCGGTCATTTTTAAAGTGGAGAGCTTCCTTTATCTTTTCAATATAATTAAAACGAATGTAGCGAAAGTATTAAAAAAATCTAAAAACAATGGCGAGAATTAACATTACATAAAGATTATTGGTATAGTTTAAAAAAACACGGAGAAAAAAGATGAACATAGCAATATTGTTAGCTGGGGGAATAGGTGCAAGAGTGGGCGCGGAAATTCCTAAACAGTTTATTGAGGTAGAAGGTAAACCAATAATGGTTTACACATTGGAGACGTTTCAAAAGAATGAGCAGATAGATGAAATAATACTCGTTTGTGTTGAAAAATGGTTAGAAAAAGCTCAATCTTATTGTGAGAAATTCAACATAAGTAAGCTTAAAACAATAGCCAAAGGTGGGGCAGAATTTATTGATTCTTGCATTAATGGCCTTAATGTGGCAAATCCACAAGAAAACGATATAATTGTAATAACATCCGTTGATAGACCACTTATATCGGACGAGGAAATTAATGATTCTATTCGTGTGTGTCAAGAATATGGCTCGGGTGTTGCTGCTAGAAAATGCAGTTTGTGTATGTTTAAAATTGACAATGACTCAACAAAATCAAAAGAATATCTAAGAGATTCTTTAATGCAAACGGCCACCCCGTGGACATTTAAATATTCCAACTTGAAGAATGCAATAGATAGATATTTAAACAAAGAATTTGTGTGTGAGAGCTATCCTGTGGCTATATATGCCGCTGCCGGAAATGAGGTTCATTTTTCGAAAGCATCGCCACGGAATTTTAAAATAACCGAAAAACATGACGTGAAATTATTTGAAGAGATAATAAAGGAAGGCAATAAAAAACAAAATGAATGCTAATAGTGTTAAAGTAGATAATGCAATAATATTGGCGGCAGGAACTTCGAAAGATACTATGTATTCGCCACCAAAGGGACTTTTGAAGGTTAAAGGAGTGCCTATAATAGAACGACAAATTGCGCAATTGAAAGAAGCTGGAGTGGAAGATATTACTGTTGTAGTTGGGTACAAAAAGGAAATGTACTTTTATCTAGAGGACAAGTACGGTGTTGAGCTGTTAGGAAATCCTCGCTTGGACAAAAATAATGTTTACTCATTGTTTTTAGCCAAGGAAAAATTAAAGAATACATATGTTTGTTCCTGCGATTATTATTATGAAAAAAACCCGTTTTCTAGTTGCGAAAGCGAGTCTTATCAAACGACAAGCTTTTTCCAAGATGCGAGTGAAAAGTTTGCAGTAGAAGCAGACTCAAATAATAAAATAACAGCAATAATCCCAGGAAAAAGCAAGGCGGAATGTATAAATGGAGTAGCTTTTTTCAATGAAAGCTTTTCAAAAAAGATGAAAGAGCTGCTGAAAAACGAAATTGACAAATATAGAGTATCATCACTTTTCTGGGAAGAATTTATGGGAAAGCATTTAGATGAGCTAGAAATTTCAATTAAGCATTCTGATCTCGGTGAGGTTAGAGAATTCGATGACTTAAGCTCCCTGAAAACTTTAAATGTGTTATTTGTTAATAGTGTTAGCTCACTTATCGTGAAGAACATATGTGAGCAGTTGAATTGCAAGAGTGAAGATATCTCTAACGTAGATATTTTGGAGGCTGGGCATTCAAATATAACCTTTAAGGTTGTGGTCAAAGACAATGAATATGTTTATAGATATCCTGGAGTTAGTGGAAAAAATATTGTAAGCAGAAAAAGAGAGACATATGCAAACAAGCTAGCGAAAGAGCTTGGAATAGATAACACATTGATATTTATTGACGAGAGTGGACATAAGCTGTCTTATTATGTCCCAAATGCGCATCCGCTAAATAAAGAGAACAAGGATGATTTGAAAGCACTCGCTGAAAATGTGGCAAAGATTCATGCTTATGAAGCATCAAACGAAGACAAAATGAGCAATAAATTTGATCCTATTGAAGCAGCAGACAAGCTGTTAAGTCTGGCTTGCAGTAATAAAGACAATTTGTTCGAGATTTTTGGCAAAGTGCGCGATGAAGTACATAAAATTGATGAAGAATTAAAGAAGGATGACTTCAAAAAAGCAATATGCCACTGTAATTTAAATTCTAACAACTGCTTAATTACAGAAGATAGCTTCAATTTGATTGACTGGGAATTCTCAGGGTATTGCGACATTGCATATGATTTCCCGTTTCTTGGAAATTATGATTTTAAAGAAGAGGATTTGAAACAATATTTAGAGTTTTATTATCATAGAAAACCAACCGCCTTCGAATACAGGCACTGGCTCTGCTATAGAGCGGTTCACTATTGGTATTATACCTGCTGGGCAATATACAAAGAAAGCGTGAATGAAGATTGCGGAAATTTATTGATTGTCTTTTATAAACAATGTAAAAGAGTATTAGAATTAGTGAAAAGCATGAAGAGAGGATAAAAATATGAAACTTTATATTTTAAATACAGGATACTTAGAAACAGATAAAAATAACGTTGTTGGTTGCAGTGTAATAGGAACATATAGCCAACCTTACATTCAAAACGAATGGATAAAGCTTCCAGTGATGAGCTTTTTAATTGAAAACGACGGGGAATATATATTGTATGATACAGGAAGCCATCCGGATGCTATGAAGGGATATTGGCCAAAACACTTACAAGAAATATATCCATTATATCAAAAGGAAGAGGAACGTCTTGAAAATCAACTTGCGTTATGTGGAGTTAAGCCAGAAGACATTAAAACTGTAATAGTATCTCATATGCATCTTGACCACGCGGGTGGACTTTGTTTATTTCCTCATGCAAATATATATGTGCCAAAAGAGGATTATCAAAATGCGCTAGTTACAGTTCATAAAAATCCTAATTCTGCAACTCATGGTGGATATGTTAAAGCAGATTGCATAGCCGAGGGCAACTATATTTTAGTTGACAAAGATATGGAAATAGCAAAAGGAATAGAAATCGTTTGTCTGCCAGGACACACACCAAATCTATTAGGATTGGTAGTTCATACAGATAATCAGACATATATATTGCCACAGGACTGCGTTTACACAGAAGAAATATATGGTCCACCAGCAAAAGGGTCAGGCTTGCTTTATGATAGCCTTTCATATTTTAAATCTATCGAAAAGGTGAGAGAGCTACAAAAGAAGTATAATGCAAAAGTTATCTTTGCACATGACTATGAGTTCTTTAAGACATTAAAAACAGCACCAGAATTTTATGAATAATGATTAAAATAATAGATAAAGAAAAATGCTCTGGCTGTCACGCTTGCGCCACGGCTTGTCCTAAAAATTGCATAAGCATGGAGAGGGACGAGGAGGGCTTCCTTTACCCAATAGTAGATGAAGATAAGTGCGTAAATTGCGGACTTTGCGAGAAGTCTTGCCCTATAATCGAAAGAAATCCTATTTCTAAAAAACCATCTGCATATGCTGCAATAAGTAAAAATGAAGAAATCAGATTGCAAAGCTCATCAGGTGGCGTTTTTACAGCCATTGCCACGAAGGTGATTTTAGATGGTGGTGTGGTTTTTGGTGCTGCCTTTGATAGTAGCTTTAATGTCCACCATATATTCGTAGAAAGCGAAGAGGAACTTTCAAGGCTAAGGGGCTCAAAGTATGTTCAGAGCACAATAGGTAATACATATAAGCAAGCAAAGGAAATGCTTGATAGTGGAAGATTTGTTTATTTCACGGGTACGCCCTGCCAAATAGAAGGACTTTTAAAATATTTGGGCAAAAAATATGAAAATCTTTTGACCTCTGATATTGTTTGCCATGGTGTCCCATCTCCTATGGTGTGGCAATCGTATTTAAGGTCAAAGAGCGATTCATGTGTGAAATACGCAAGCTTTAGGGACAAAAGCGAGGGATGGGGGAATTACTCCGTTGTTATTTCCTTCGAAAATTCGCCAGAATATAAGGCGCTTGCTTCAAATGATATGTATATTAGAGCATTTTTGAGTGATTTATGCCTAAGACCATCATGCTATGCGTGTGCTTTTAAATCGAAAAACAGAGCCAGTGATTTAACCCTTGCTGACTTTTGGGGCATAAATAAGATCATGCCAGAATTGAACGATAATAAAGGAATTTCTTTGCTTTTAGTTCATACATCTAAGGGCGCAGAAATGCTTGAAAAAGTATCTAGTAAGATATCTATACATAATGTCGATATAGATAACGCCTTGACTTATAATCCGTCTTCTAAAAAATCAGTTGAAAAGCCAGGGAATCGTGATAAGTTTATGAAGGCTGTTAACTCTAATAATTTCGATATAATTGTTGACAAATATTCAAAGCCAACGTTTGTGCAAAAGGTTAAAAGGAAGCTTAAAAACATATTTAAGTAATCATCGTGGAAGGAGAGGCTATGACCATTATTGTAACTGGTGGAGCGGGATTTATAGGCTCTAACTTCATTTACTATATGCTTGAAAAGTATAGTGATTATAGAATAGTGTGCATAGACTGTCTAACGTATGCTGGCAATCTTTCAACTCTTGAAGACGCACTTAAAAATCCTAACTTCAAGTTTTATAAGGCTGACATTTGCGACCGAGATGAAATTTATAAGATATTCGAAGATGAAAAGCCGAATATAGTTGTGAATTTGGCAGCGGAAAGCCATGTGGACCGTTCTATTGAAGATCCTGAAGTGTTTTTAAAGACCAACATTCTTGGAACTCAGATTTTGATGGATGCGTGCCGTAAGTTTGGCATTGACCGTTATCATCAGGTGTCAACCGATGAGGTTTATGGGGATTTGCCACTCGATAAAAAGGACTTGCTCTTTACAGAAAAAACACCTCTTAAGCCAAGTAGTCCATATAGTGCATCAAAGGCATCGGCTGACCTTTTTGTTCTCGCTTATTATAGAACGTATGGTTTGCCAATAACCATTTCAAGATGCTCAAACAACTATGGTCCTTATCAGCTTCCTGAAAAACTAATTCCGTTGATGATAGTGAACGTTTTGGACGGAAAACCCCTACCTGTGTACGGAAAAGGCGAAAATATTCGCGATTGGTTATATGTTGAGGACCACTGTAAGGCGCTTGATTTAATTATTCATAATGGTAAGATTGGTGAAATATACAACGTTGGTGGACGCAATGAAATGGCAAACATCGACATTGTTAAGCTCGTTTGTAAAAAGCTTGGCAAGGGCGAAAATTTAATCACATATGTGGAGGATCGCAAGGGACACGATTTGCGCTATGCAATCGACCCAACGAGGATATATAATGAGCTTGGTTGGCTACCAGAAACCAGCTTTGCCGATGGAATAGAAAAAACAATTGACTGGTATTTAGAGAACAGAGAATGGTGCAAAAATAGCTCTTTAAAATGCCAAAACTAACACGAAAATATACAAGAATAGATAAATTAATTAGCGGAGGAAGTCATGCAAAAATACAAAAACCTATTTTTAAGACAGTCTTATATTGACTCTTACGAGGAATATAAAAAATCTCTTAAAAAAGAAAAATATCCGTTATGGGATTATATTGTTTTGACTGCCTCGAACGAAGCACAGGCAGACTTTTATCGCTTACAAATTGAAAGTCGCTTGAAGGCTGGCAACTTGCCAAGCAAGACACACTATGCGGTTATACCAGATCCAGATGGTAAGCGCGTAGGCTCGGGTGGCGCTACTTTAAATGTGCTAAGGTACATAGCAAATCATCGAAAAAGCAACGATTTTACTGGAATAAAAATCCTTTGTATTCATTCTGGTGGTGACTCAAAAAGAGTACCTCAATATTCCGCTTGTGGTAAGCTTTTTTCTCCTGTCCCTCGTCAGTTGCAAGACGGACGTCGTTCAACTCTTTTTGACGAGTTTATAATAGGAATGACTGGCGTTCCCGCTAGAATGAGCAGTGGTATGCTTGTTTGCTCTGGCGATGTACTACTTTTATTCAATCCATTACAGCTTGATTTTTATTCAAAGGGCGCTATGGCACTCTCTATTAAGGAGAATGTTGAAACGGGTAAAAACCACGGAGTATTTCTTGGAAATTCAAGTGGAAATGTAGAAAGATTTTTACACAAGCAAAGCGTAGAAAAGCTGACCCAATATGGCGCAGTTGATAAGAAAAATAATGTTGATATCGACACAGGGGCGGTTGTTTTTGAAGGAACACTCTTAAATGACCTCTATTCGCTCATCGATACGGATGATAAATTTAACGCATATGTAAATGACCATGTGCGTCTATCATTCTATGCAGATTTTTTATATCCGTTGGCATCATCATCAACTCTTGAGGACTTTTATAAAGAAACCCCAGAGGGAGACTTTTCTCCAGAGCTTAAAAAGTGTAGAGAAGAGATTTGGAATAAGCTAAGTGGCTACAAAATGCGTCTCTTGCGTTTTTCTCCTGCGTCATTTATTCACTTTGGCACAACAAAGGAGCTTCTAAAGCTAATGACAAAGGATATGCCAGAGTATTCCTATCTTGATTGGTCTAGCAATGTTAATACGAATAGTAAAAATACAGCATTTGCTTCCTCAAATTCATATGTTAGCGTAAAAAATGCGACCGTAGGACGTGGCTCGTACATTGAGGATAGCTACATTCATAGAAATACAACAATAGGAAGAAACTGTGTAATCAGTGGTGTAACCCTGAATGGCGAAACAATTCCAGATAATACAGTTTTACATGGACTAAAGCTCAATGACGGAACATTTGTTGTTAGAATGTATTCAGTTGACGACAATCCAAAGAATCCTGTTTGGATGGGCAAAAAGCTCGACGAGCCACTGTGGACAAGCAAGCTTTTTGTACCATGTAAAACGATAGAAGAGGCACTAAATGCGACACTGGGTGGGGAAAAATCTGAAAACGCACTATCTCTTTGCGACAGCTTTAATCTTGCTGATACAAGCGCAATTCCAATGTGGCAGGCAAAGATTGATGATAGAGTCAAGGTAGAAACAATCTTAGAGGCGATTGATAACAAAATTGACGTTCAAGCTCTAAAATCAACCTTCGAAAATGGCTTGGCTAAGCGAATAGTTGATAGTCTTTTGAAAATTGCCAACTCACTTGATGACACATGCGTTGATTCTTTGTCGAAGAAAATGAGAATATACTACTACCTATCACAGCTAGTTAATAACGATACTGGCGAGGCGTATCTGAAAAAATGCTTTGATACAATATGCCACGCAATGCTTAAAACTCAAAATGCCGATTTGTACGATGAGTCATTAAAAATAAACGAAAATGAAACCATAGTCAAATTGCCTGTAAGGGTTAATTTTGGTGGTGGCTGGTCTGACACCCCTCCATATTGCATTGAAAATGGCGGAAACGTTCTCAATGCTGCTATCAAGCTAAATGGAGAATTTCCAATAGAGGTCGTATTAAAGCGCCTAGATGAAAAAAAGGTCGTTCTTGCAAGTGAGGATAACGACACCTATGGTGAGTTTTTTGAAATTGACGAGCTGCAAAACTGTCAAGACCCATCCGATCCATTTGCGCTTCATAAGGCAGCACTTATTGCATCCGGTGTTATTCCTTACAAAAAGCAAGTAAATTTGGACGATATTCTTTCAAGAATTGGTGGAGGAATATATCTTTCTACACGCGCTATTGACATTCCACGTGGCTCAGGGCTTGGCACAAGCTCAATTCTTTCAGCTGCTTGTATTAAGGGAATTTCCGAATTCCTTGGCCTAAGGCTTGAGAGCGAGGAGATTTACGAAAAGGTAATGTGGATGGAGCAAATTATGTCAACTGGTGGCGGTTGGCAGGATCAGGTTGGCGGTCTATCTAGTGGCTTTAAATTCATCTATTCTGAAAAGGGAATCAAGCAGGATGTTAAATGCGCAGAACTAAATATTCCTGCTTCAACCATTGAGGAATTAAACAAACGATATGCAATAATTTATACCGGTCAACGTCGCTTAGCTAGAAATCTTTTGCGCGAGGTTGTTGGTAAATATATAGGCTCTAACAAAGAAGCAGTAAGTGCTTTGGCAGAAATTCAAAGACTATCACTTATGATGAAGGCATCTCTTGAAAAGGGTAATATCACTGCCTTTTCTGACCTCTTGAATCAACACTGGGAGCTATCTAAAAAGATTGATAGTGGAAGCACAAATACCTGTATTGACCAAATTTTTATTTCCATTGACGACTTGATAGATGGAAAAATGATTTGTGGCGCAGGTGGCGGCGGATTTTTGCAGGTCGTTATGAAAAAAGGCGTTACGAGAGAAGACTTGAAGGAACGTCTTGACAGCGTGTTTGAAGGCTCAGGCGTTGAGGTCTGGGATTGCGAATTTTACATTTAATTTTAGTAATTTTAGAAAGGTGAGGATTATAAATGCTTAATTCCTTTGAGAAAAATATAATAGCCTTGGTTAAATCCTCACTGGATGGAACTAAGCCAAGCATAAGTGAGGGGCTGGACCTAGAGGTTGTATATGAGTTTGCACAAAAAATGCAGATAACACCCCTTATGTATTATGGAATTGAAAAAATACCTGGTGTGTTTGACACAACCGCTGGTAAAAAATTCTTCAAATCCCTAATTACTTACTCCTTTGTTTGTCAAGAGCAGAATAAGGAAATTGAAAACATTTTATCTGAATTTGATAGCCAAGAAATAGACTGCATGTCTATAAAGGGCACAAAAATACGAGAGCTTTATAAGCACCCAGAGATGCGACTTATGAGTGATGCTGATATTCTTGTAAAGCCAAAGCAGTATTCAAAAATTAAAAAAATAATGCGTCAAAACGGCTACAAGGAGGTACTCGAAAGTAACCACGAATATGTGTGGAAAAAGAACGGCATTAATATAGAGCTACACAAAAAATTAGTTCCATCGTACAACAAGGATTATTACGCTTATTTTGAGGACCCGTGGAGACTCGCAAAAAAAGAAGCTGGCAAGAATAGTAGATGTGAAATGTCGTGTGAGGATCACCTTATTTATCTATTTGTTCATTACGCAAAGCATTATAGAGATTCTGGTATAGGAATCAAGCACGTTCTTGATATATATGTTTATCTAAGTGCCTATAAGGATTTGGATATTCAATATATCGAAGCAGAGCTTGAAAAAATAAAGCTCTTAGAATTTTGGAAAAATACAAGAAATATGCTAGATGCTTGGTTTTTGGACAAGGAATGCGACGAAATAAGTGCGTTTATGACACATAAAATTTTTTCTGGCTCGGTTTATGGTACAAGTGAAGCAAATGTTCTTTCAACTGGCTTGAAAATGTCAAAGTCTACAAAAAACGTGAAAAACAAATCACTTATGACTAGCATTTTCCCCCCATATGCTGATATGAAGCAAACGCATAAATATCTAAAGCCATTGCCGTTTTTATATCCTCTTTCGTGGGTATTTAGATGGGTAGGAATCGTATTAAACCCAAAGAGAATACGAAACAAAAAGAAAAAATTAGACAAAATGTCTTCGCAAAACATAGAAAAGTACCAAAGCGAACTTAACTATGTAGGACTTGATTATAATTTCTAATAAAAGCTCGGACTAGAAAATCCGAGCTTTTTATTTTAGTGAGGTTGCCAAAATGCAATAAACTATTGTGCCATAGAAAAGAGCCTTTTCATCAAAAATAGTTTTTTCGTTGTGCAAAGGAAATAGATAGCCGTCGCTATCTTTGCCTGATGCTAATGCAATCATTATAGAAGGGATTTTTCTTGAAATATGGGAAAAGTCTTCAGAAGCAAGAGAAGAGTAATACATATTCGGCTCTTGTAAAATCGGCTCTTTAAAGCTTGGCGTCTCGGTGTTTGAGTTGAAGCCAATAAAAGCGTTTTTTAGACACGTATAGGCACTTTTTGACAGCTTTAAGCTGTTTTCGAATGAGGGTGTGCCACTAACGAATGTGGTCCTTGCTTCGCCTCTAAACGCACTCGCTGTGGCACAAGAAACCTCTCTTATTCGGCTTTTTAAAAATTCTCGTTTGCTTTCGTCATAAGTTCTTAATGAACCGCTGATTTTTATTGTTTCTGGTATAACATTTGCGCATTTGCCACCGTTAAATTCTCCTATCGTAAGAGCTGTGCCGTTCATTCCTGCACACTCTCTTGTAATTATCTCTTCCAGCGCAAGAATGGTATGTGCACCAATCAAGATGGGGTCAATTGATTTTCCAGGCATCGCACCATGAGCACCAGTGCCTTTAATTTCTATCTCAAAAAAATCGGCGCTAGGTGCGCAAATTTGTGTGTTAGGCAAAATAATCGACCCGGTGTCAAGATTTGTACCACTGAGAACATGTATCATTATGCCATAATCTATTTTTTCTCCGTCTAAAAGACCACTGTCTATCATATCCTTAGCGCCCTCTAGTGTTTCCTCTGCCGGCTGAAACATTAGCGTTATTTTTGACGAAAACTTCTCTTTGTTTTTAGATAAAATTTCAGCGGCGCCTAGCAACATAGCGGTATGCATATCGTGACCGCAAGAATGCATACAACCGGTTTGGCATTTGAAGGCTAAATCGGTTTTTTCTTTCATCGGCAAAGCATCCATATCTGCTCTTAAAAGCACTCGATAAGCTGCACACGATGGGAGCTTGTCCCTTGCAATTTCCACCCTTAAAATGTCATCACTGCTTGTAGATTTAGTGCATGAAACAAATGGGGTAGAAGATGCCTCACCTTGGATATGCACAACGATCCCCATTTTTCCACACCTTTGTGGGTTCAATCCCAATCTCTTGAGGTTGTCAAAAACATATGAATATGTTTTATCCAGAGAAAAACCAACCTCTGCATTTTCGTGTAGCCAACGCCTGTAAAGAATTGTTTTTTTCTCAACCCTTAAAGCTTCGTTTAGTATCCAATCTGTATCCATTTTTCCCTCCCGTTTTTTGCTATTTTTCCGAAATTTAATTTTGTTATTCAAAAGCAAATAAAAACGTTATAAAAAATTTAAAAATTGTTTACATTTTCGCCTTGAAAAAATTCTTATGTGAAAGTTTTGTGAAAAGACACCGAAAAGGTTATGAGACTATTTTGAATTTTTGGATTTATCTACCAAATCCTGTTAATTATATGCTAGACTATTTTTGGCAATGAATATGCTGTAGTAGAAACTACAGTGTTCTTAGTCCAATTCGTATATCAAAACGACAAGGAAAAGGAGTGAAAGTAGACAAAAATTGGGTAGGGCCCCAACCCACTCTCGGACTATAGAGTGGCGAAAGACGCTTGCTTCGACCGACGCGAGGCAAGAAAGACAAATGGCAAGAGCAGAGAAAAAAATCTGTCTCACAATTACTCAGGCTTTTATGACATGCACTTTGGTTTGGGTAAAATTAATAGTTTTTAAGTCGTATTCACTATTTT
>JAZNFR010000287.1:0-7736 GCA_045576055.1 Eubacteriales bacterium | reverse complement strand
ATTTCAGTTTCAACAAAAGCACGCAAATTCTGCGTGCTTTTTGTTTAATAATCTAATGCGTTCACTTTTTCTACTAAAGCTATAAATCTTGGGTGGCTGCGAATACTATCAAACCACTTTTTGTTTAGGCTTGTGAGCATTGGTTCTTTTATATGCATCTGAGTGCTACAAAATTTAAACTCGCATTCCTTTAAGGTAGGAATGTTATCAAGATTGCTTTTTGTATTATAGCATTTCGACTCTTTGATAAAGCCTTTAAGCTCATCCTCAAGGCAATCAATTGCTTTTTCTATATTACCAAGCTCTAAATAGCAATGTGAAATATGCATATAAATCCAATACCAAGTGTGAAGAGGTGGGGTATATTCTTCTTCACCATAAATCGCTTGAACTGTTTTTACAAAGGTTTCGTATGTGGCAAGTGCTTCCTCGTACATTCCTTTTCTTTTATATGCATTTCCTAACATTATTAGCTCGTGTTCCAAACTTGTTATAATGTTAGAAAAATTATTACAACGAACTTTTATTTCCTCGTCATTATTATTTTCGTAACAATAAACCCAAGCAAGTTGAGAACCCTCTGTATAATCACTGTTTTTGGGGAAATACACGGTTTCTTTTTTTGCTTCCTCAAGCATATTAAATCTGCAATAAAGCTTTACGAGCCACATATGAGCAGTCATAATATCGTGTATGTTTTTTCCATACTGAATAATGAGATTTGCCTCTCGTTTTGCCTCATTAAATGCTTCCTGTGCTTCTTCGACATTTCCGTTTTTTCTACATTTAAAAGCATAAATACAAGCTCCACTCAATGTATAAACAAGCAGTTTTATATTGTTAGGATATACTTTTAGTTTTTCTAAGCATCTTTTGTATACAATATCGTATTCTTCCTCATCTTCCAACTCGGTAGAGCCTATATATTCCTCGCATTTTTCAATGAATTTTTCAATATCTTCATCTGCATTTGTACCAAATATGCCAAAAAGCTCGTCTGCTGAAATTTCCAAAACTCTACATAATGGCACAATTTGAGTAATATCGGGCAAACCTGTTTCGTTTTCCCACTTGGAAACAGCCTGTGATGTAACATGTAATTGTTCTGCAAGCTCCTCTTGGGTAAGTTTTTTCTCTTTTCTTGTTTTACGTATGATTTTTCCTATTGAATAATCCATATTATCCTCCAAAATGATATATTTCGGTACCGTAATTACATTATAACACTCGTCAAATGAGAATTGAAGCGACTGTTAAGCAAGTCCTATCCAACGGAACGTTGTATTTATTCTAACATATTTCTATTCTTTTTCCAATAGAAATATAAAGGCAATTTTAAACGTGTCAATTTTAATATAAAACGAGTGCTGAAAAATCAGCACTCGCCATATTTAATTATTTTTCTATAAGATATATAAGCATTTCTTTTATTGCCTCTGTAACCTCGCCAAGTGCGGCAGATTTATTATCAGGTGGCAAATCAGAGCTTTTAATTTTTGCAGTAATTTCCGAAAAAGCATTTTTTATCAAACCAGCCTTTCTTTCCTCATCACTTATTCGAGCATCTTCATACATTTTCATGTAAAATTCAAGCATAATTTTCAAGTTATGCTCTCGCTGAGAAAAAACATTGCAAACCTCGGAAACCTGTTCAGTTCCTGTATTTTCCTCGGTAGAATAAACGCTATCTATTACATCAGCCAATCTATGCAAAGAATTTGCACTATTTTCAGTGATTTGCTTTTGCAATGCAACTATTTGCTCAAAAATTTCTCTTTCGGTTAATTTATTTTCCATTTTATTATCCTCCAAATATTCCTTTGGCGGACACGCAAGGCATATTGTATTTTCATTTATGAAGCGTGCCCTGCCATTTTTCACAAGACCTTTTGCCCTTTTTAAATAGGTAGCCTCATATTCATGTCCTTGCTCGTCAACAACAATAATGTTTTTTTCTATGGGTGTCGCCCCCTTGTCTTGATTTGCATTCTATGAATTCTTCGTTTTTTGTTATGGGTTTCTTCCCCTAATTCATAATTTGATTATATCACACTCATATATTTATGTCAATGAATAAAAAAGAAAACGTAAACCGAGGGTTCGGTTTACGTTTCGTTTGGGGTGGATGATGAGATTCGAACCCACGGCCTTCAGAGCCACAATCTGACGCTCTAACCAGCTGAGCTACACTCACCAAAGTGCTCTCTCCTTTTGGAGAGTATATAGCTTTACCACACATGGGCAAAGCCCCTAACCACCTAAGTGGTTGGCGTACCCAGAGAGATTCGAACTCCCGACCTACTGCTTAGAAGGCAGTTGCTCTATCCGGCTGAGCTATGGGTACATTGCAAAAAAATGGAGCGAGTGATGGGAATCGAACCCACGCGACCAGCTTGGAAGGCTGGAATTCTACCATTGAACTACACTCGCAAATCTCTATTTGTTTTTTGCCCTCATATAATAGCACATAAAAAATGCTTTGTCAATACCTTTTTTGGAATTTTTTCATTTTTTATACGACAATTTCTTACGTTGTGGTTTTGTTGTCAATCCCTCAGTCAGCTATGCTGACAGCTCCCTTTGCACAAAGGAGCCCATCTGTCAATACCTTTTTAAGAATTTTTTTATTTTTATGTACGATAAAAATTACAAAAGGAGTGGTCTTTGTGCCACTCCTTAGTTTTTATAGGTTCTTTAAAAAGCTTGTTAGTCTTTTTGCCAAAATTTCATAGCCCTTGTCGTTTGGATGGAGTCCATCTGGCATATATTCCTTGCACCAGGATGGGATGTTGCCGTGCATAAGTCCTTGCCCATATAGGTCGCAAACTGGGATTGAGAAGCGCTCACACACCTCTTTTACTGCGTAAACATATTCCTTCAAGGGGCGTTGCTCTATTCCATCTGGCTTCCACGTGCCCTCGCCAAACTCATTGAATCTATGCAAGGGAGTTATAAAGACTATTGTCTTTTCAGGATATGTTTTTGTAAGCATATAGCAAAGGTGATGAACTGCGCCATAAAAGGTATATACATCAGTGTCAGCTGGTGTGCCAAGTGGAGCTTGACCTGTGGCGTAATCATTTGTGCCACCGAAAATAACAAATATATCAGCATCGGGGTCCATTTTGTCCCAACGCATATTAAAGTCGTTATCCACGTCTGGGTTTGTGATTTCCCTTTGTCTTGAGATTCGTGTGCCACCTATGCCGTAATTTCTTGCCTCGGCTAAATCGTTATACTCCTTCATTAGGCTGACAAAGCATTTAGAAGGGTCGCTTGCGCCACAGCCAAACGTTATTGAGTCGCCTAAAAAGTTAATTTTCTTTCCCTTTAGTTCCATAATTCACCTTATAGATTCTCAAGGAATTTTTGAAGCTTATTAGCAATTAAAACGTGTCCTGCATCATTTGGATGAAGTCCGTCTGGCATATATTTTTCACACCATGCCCAAATGTTGCCAGGCATACCACCATCTTTAAATAAGTCGCAAACTGGGATTGAATAATATTCGCAAACCTCTCTTTGTGCCTCAACAAACTCCTTTAGAGGTCTAGAAGCTTCGCTATCAAGCTTTCCCTCTTGGAGTCTATGTAATGGAGTCATAAACACAATTGGCTTACCAACATATGTTTCAATTAAATATTTGCAAAGAGTGTGCATTCCACCGTAGAATGTGTGAATGTCCTTATTATCAAAGGTGCCAAGTGGAATTGTTGCGTGTCCATAGTCATTTGTACCACCGAAAACAACTACCATATCAGCGTCCTTATCCATTTCAAGCACGCGTAGATTGAAGTCTTGGTCAAATGGATTATCTGTAATAACTGGTAAGCGGGCAATTTTTGTACCACCCTTACCATAATTTCTTGCCTCGGCAAGACCTACATTCGCCTTTAAAAGCTGATGATATGGCTTGGTTGACCAATCACTTGTGCCGTGTCCCTCTGTTATTGAATCTCCTAAAAAATTGATTTTCATTCCCTTGAGTTCCATAATTGTTCTCCTGCAAAATAAAATATATATCTATATTTTACCACATTGGAAATATTTTTCAATAGTTTTCTAGAACAAAATTGGAAAAGTAAATAAAAGCTCCTTTAACGATGTATATATGCTCATTAGATTGCACATATCAAGTGGGTTTTCACCCTTTCCACATTCTATGGTATAGGCGGGCTTTTCGTATTTTTGAATCAACCAGTCTGTAAGGCCTCCATACGATGCTGTATCACTTGTTTCAGCTAAATTATACTTTGTCATTTTAGAAATAATTTTTGAAATATGGACTGATTTTTTAGGAATTATTCCTTTTGACGAGTAATAAATTTCTTCCCCTTGAGTATGTAAGGAAATTACACCATCAAGCGTATCAAGATTATATCTTATAAAGTTACAAAAAGCGCTTGTTTCCGGCTCACTTTCTGGATATTCTCCACTATATTTGGTTTTGCCAGGATAGATTCCTCTTTCCTTTTCAATCACCTTATATTCTTCGAAGCCTGCATCGTAATTGTGGTTTAAATCAACCCCACGAGCATTTGAATTCCACCTTGAAAAATCCTCATTCCCACCATTGTATGATATCACTCTATCTCTTATTGGATTTTCACTTGAAAGTCCGTTTAGACGATACTCCACTCCATCTGGATTTAGCATTGGCACTATGTATATTTTTCGCATTTTGAACAAATATCGTATATTGATTTGAGACACCTGTCCCATTCGCTTATATGCCGATGCATATTCGTTAATAAATTTCAAAAGGACCGAGGTGCAAATGTTTTCACTTGCGTGGTGAGTTGAAACATATAAAACTGATTTTTGTGCGTTTTTATTACCTAGAGTAATAAGTGGTATGCTTCTTCCTAACAGGCTTGTTCCGATATATGAAAAATCAACACATTCGTTCTCGCTTGATAATTTGTTTAGTTCTTCGATTAAAGCTTTATAGTCTAGTTCTTTTTTCTGCATAATTGCTCCTTTTTGTGAAAGTTTTATGAAAATTTAAATTTATACTTTATTTTTATAATATTTTATGCTACAATGTAGTATATTACTGACTTGTGAGGTTTTATGAGTAAAAGAACTACTATATTTTTATCGCTTTTAGCGTTAGTTACTGCACTTTTATCGGCTACATTTATTCTTGTATCGTTCTTTGTAGACATTTTCGCCGGTGAGGTTGCAAGGCTTATATTCCTAGAAATTAGAACAACCTTTGATTTGATTGCCGAATTTACTGCGCTTGGAATTATTATTTATTCATTTTGTCGCTATACACCAAATAAAGCTAAGCGCTCTATTTTAATTGCTTTAGGCTCTTTTGTTTTTTCTCTTGTATTCCAGCTTGTTGCTACTGGATTTTTGGAGTATTTTACAACTGAGATAACGGCAAAGGATTTTTGGCTAAATCGTCTTTTTGATACTGGCATTAGTCTTATCGGTTTCACTATTGAAAGAATATTACCTTGTGCTTTGATTGTTTTAATTACGTTTTTGTTAACAAGAAAAGGCACATCGAAAATCACAAAGCTTTTCAGCTTCAAAAACCCGATTCAAAAATCGATGTTCTTTTCAGCCCTTACAATTTACTTAATAAACCTAATTCCATCATTAATAGGACAAATTATTTCCCTCATTAGTGTTGGTGGTACACAAAACCTTTATTTTGAAGAATTTATGATGGACTATATTCTCCCTCATGTATTCACAATTGCTTATTATCTTATTCTTGCATACGCTGTTTTCCTTGTTATTTATTTCATTTGCAACAAATATGCAGAAAGCGCGCCTATAAAGAAAAGTAAAAAAATAGAACCTGCAGCAGTTACTGTTGCTACCCCATCGGAGGAAAAATGAAAAAAAGAATAATTTGCCTATCACTTGTTTTGCTAATGGTTTTATCCTTAGCTTCTTGCTCTTGCTTTAAGCAAGGACCACTTGAGGAAAAGTACGCATATATCAATTTTACTGAAAAATACATTAATTTACCTGAATATAAAGGCTACGAGCTTGATGTTCCACTTGATGCTTTGCAGGCGGCTGTTGATACATATTTAAGGAATAATGCTGCTGAATATGTTGTTTGTCGTGGCGATGATGTTTACCTTGATATTGACGTTTATAAGGAAGACATTTTTACATCTGAGGATGGCGAAGACAAAAAGTCATTAAAGGGTGAAAAAATTGATTCTCTTTCAAAAGCAAATTATCTTGCAAAGAACCTTGGCTCATCTCCTTTGCCATACAAAATAGAATCCGATATTATTAATGCTGAGCTTAATATTTCCGACATTATTACAAGAAAATATAGCTATAGCGACCTTGAGGACTACTGTCCTGCAGAATACGAGGGCAAAAACCTTTATTTTGAAATCAAGGTTATGGATAAGATAACCAAAGAGGGCGATGTTTTAGACGTAGCCTTTAAGGGATATCGCATTGACAAGGATGGCAATATTCAAAAGGATAGTAGTGGCAACAATGTTAAGCCTTTTAGCGAGGGACAAGAAAGATTCTTCCCAGGCACTAAGCTTGCTATTGACGATTTCGAAAGCAATCTTCTTGGCAAAACCATTGGCGAAGAGTTTTCATTCTATGCTACATTCCCTGATGATTATCAAAGTGAGGATTTAAAGGGACAAAAGGTTATTTTCTATGCTACCATTAAATCAGTTTACACAGCACCTATTTATAATGACGCATTTGTAAAAGCTCTCTTCCCTGACTATGGCACAATTTCTATGTTTGAGGAATCTCTTAAAAAAGACTTCATCATGACTGAAATGTTTGCTTTAGTGGCTGAAAAAACTGATATTTTAAAGTATCCAAAGGCTGAGTACAACGAGCATAAATACTCAATCGAAGAAAGTGCAGAATCATTCGAGGAATTATACGGCTACACCTTTGATGAGTACATTAAAAACAGATATAATATGACTCGCGACGAGTATATCAAGTCTCAAATGAAGACAGAAATGATATACTATGCTATTGCTAAAGAAGAGGGTCTTGAGCCTACACCTGAAATGATAATTAACGAAAAGACCGAGCTTATAAACTACTATAAGGAAATTAATATTACTCAAAACAAATTAAGCTCTAGCGAAGCATTAGCAGCAGCTGAGGAGTTTGTTGCAAATCTTGGTGAGGTTTATATTTATGAAAATGTTCTTTTTGAATTAGTTGAGGACTTCTTATTTACAACTGCTAAACCAAACGTAATTCCTAAGACATTTACATCAATTACTGAAAAGCTTGCAAACAAGGAATCTTCTACAAAATAAAAGAAAGGATGCCAAACGGCATCCTTTTTTGTTTACAATAATGGTGCTAAAATTCTTACAACTGCACGAATAAAACGAGCAAAAAGGTTTATTTACAAATTCTCTTTTTTAATTTCTATGCTTTTTTTGATTGTATCATCAATATCTAATTTTATATCCTTTATTGAATCGGTTTTGTACATCCATACACCATTTTCAAAGTGGTGCACTAGGCTTCTATAATCAAGATTGATTGTGCCTATCATTGCATATTCATCATCACTTAAGTACATTTTTGCGTGAATAAAGCCTGGCTTATATTCATATATTTTAACGCCAGCGCCAATAAGCCTCGCATAGGTGCTTCTTGTCATGCCAAAGACAAGCTTTTTGTCTGGTATATGTGGAACTACTATTCTGACATCCACGCCACGAAGGGCTGTGTTTTCTAGGCTCTGACATAGCTCATTA
>JAZNFR010000286.1:0-3614 GCA_045576055.1 Eubacteriales bacterium | reverse complement strand
GGGCAAGGTTGATTCCTATCTTAAGGAAATTTATGATTTTATTGAAGGTCAAGGTGGGGCAACCTATAAAAAGCTAAGTGAAAAATTTGGTGAATCGCACCAGCTTTTAGCAAGGCTTGTAAGGGCGGGGGCGATTAGGCGAGAAACCTTTGTTGATGAAAAGGACAAAAACAAATATGAAACAAGGGTTTTCCTTTCTGTAACAAAGGATGAGGCACTTTCGATTGCAGATGGGTGCGCTAAAATAAAGCTAAGAAGCCAAAAGCACGGCGATATTTTGCGCCTCTTGTGTGAGTATGATGAGCTTTCTGATAAGCAGATTTACGAAATGTGCGATGCCCAAAAAAGCCACATAGATTCGCTTTTGAAAAAAGAGCTTATATCCACCTATAAGGTGGAGCTTTTTCGCGACCCATACGCCTTTTTGAAGGAGGAGGGAAGCACTGAAAAGTCAATTGAATTAAACGATGTTCAAAAAGAAGCGCTTGAAACCTTAAAATCATTATATGAAACAAAAGAGCCAAGAGCTGCACTCCTATATGGAGTTACAGGCAGCGGAAAAACAAGCGTTATTAAAAAAATGATTGACGAGGTTGTAAAGGATAACCGAGGCGTTATTATTTTAGTGCCTGAAATTTCCTTGACCCCTCAAACTGTATCAGTTTTTTGCTCGTACTACAAGGAAAAGGTTGCAGTTATACACTCATCCCTGTCAGCTGGCGAAAGATTTGATACCTATAAACGAATTTTAGACGGCACAGCGAGTATCGTTATTGGCACTCGCTCGGCAGTTTTTGCTCCACTAAAAAACCTCGGTATGATTGTTATAGACGAGGAGCAGGAGCACACATATAAATCGGATACAAATCCAAAATATTATACACACGACGTCGCAAGATTTAGGTGCGCAAAATCAAACGCTCTGATGCTTTTGGCATCGGCAACACCATCCCTTGAGTCCTTTTATAAGGCAAAGGAGGGTACCTATACACTTGTTAAAATGATGTCAAGATATGGCACAGCAACACTCCCTGATGTTTTAATTACAGATATGCGCAAGGAGAAAGCTAGAGGAAATTCAAGCCCTTATAGCATCAAGCTTGCCGAATATCTTTTAAGAACAAAAGAGGACGATAAGCAATCTATTCTTTTCTTAAATAGACGTGGATACCACTCATCAATCTCTTGTCAAAGCTGTGGCGAGGTTTTGGAGTGTCCAAATTGCTCCGTTGCCTTGACATATCATTCATACAAGAAAATTGACGAGGAATTGACACCCGAAAATGCTCACTCGGTAATTGAAAAGAGTGGTGTTTTGCGTTGCCACTATTGTGGATATAGGGCAAGGGTTCCAAATAAATGCACGTGTGGTGAGAGCGATTTTAACTATGTCGGTTATGGCACACAAATGGCAGAGGGAGAGCTGCTGAAGCTTATTCCAAACGCAAAAACCTTGCGTCTAGATGCAGATACAACCACATCTAAAACCTCATATGAGCAAATCTTGGGTGATTTTAGAGATAAAAAAGCAGATGTTTTAATAGGCACACAAATGGTTACAAAGGGGCACAACTTTCCACTTGTTACCTTGGTTGGTGTTATTTCTGCTGATACTATGCTATATACTAGCGATTTCCGTGCAGCTGAAAGAACCTTTTCAATGCTCACACAGGTTGTGGGTAGGGCTGGAAGGTCAAAGGATAAGGGTGTTGCTGTCATTCAAACAAGCTCACCAAACGAGCAGACAATTCAGCTAGCCGCAAGACAGGATTATGAGTCGTTTTATGAAAACGAAATCCAAATTCGAAAGGCTTACCAATTTCCGCCATTCTGCGATATCGTTTTAGTAACTATGACATCACCAAACGAGCAGTCGCTTAACGATTTTGCAAACGAAATTATAAAGACGCTTGAAAAGGAAATGAAGACGCTTAATTTACCTGCTATTGCATATGGTCCATTTGAAGCACCAATATACAAAGCACAGGGCAAATATAGAAAGCGCATAATAATTAAATGCAAGCTAAACAATCCACTTCGTGAATTGTTTTCAAGGATATATGTAAACAGCTCAAAATCATGGGAGAAGAATCATCTATCAATAGATTTCAACCCATCGAGCTTATAAAATCAATGGCATAGCCATATAAGGAGAAAAAATGGCAGTTTTAAAAATAGTAACAGAAGCTGAAAATGAAGAATTTTTGCGCAAGAAAAGTCGCGAGGTTACAGAAATTACCCCAAGAATATTAACCTTGCTTGACGATATGGTAGAAACCATGCGCGCAGCAAACGGCTGTGGTCTTGCAGCTGTTCAGGTCGGAGTTTTAAGAAGAATTGTTGTAATAGAAACCGAGGAAGGTCTATTTGAATTTATAAACCCAGTTATAGTTAGAAAAACTGGCACACAAGAGGGGGCAGAGGGCTGCCTTTCATTGCCAGGTAAATGGGGACTTACAAAGCGCCCAGAGTGCGTAACTGTAAGGGCATTTGATAGAGAAGGCAACGAAATAGAGGTTACAGGATACGACCTTCTTGCAAAGGCAATGTGCCACGAAATTGACCACCTTGATGGAATCCTTTATACCGATAAGGTTATAAAAATGTTAGGAGCCGATGAGGTAGAATGAGAATACTGTTTATGGGTACGCCCGAGTTTGCAATGCACAACCTAAAGGCGATACATGAAAATACATCAAATCAAATTGTCGGTGTCGTTACAACACCAGATAAGCAAAAGGGAAGAGGAATGGTTTTAACACCAAGCCCAGTTAAAGCGTATGCAACTGAAGCAGGACTAGACGTTTACCAACCACAAACCTTAAAGGATGGCGCTTTTCTTGACGTTTTAGAAAAGCTTCAGCCAGAGCTTATAATAGTTGTTGCGTATGGCAAAATTTTGCCATCATACGTGCTTGATTTTCCTAAATACGCTTGTATAAATGCACACGCATCGATTCTTCCAAAATATAGAGGTGCAGCACCTATTCAACGTGCAATTATGGATGGGGAAGAAAAAACTGGCGTTAGCATTATGAAAATGGACATCGGTCTTGATACTGGTGATGTCATTTTAGTTGAAGAGGTTGAAATTCTGGAAAACGACAACTTCGAAAATGTTCACGACAAATTAATCGACGCTGCAAGTACAGGCCTTATAAAAGCGATAGAGCTTTTTGAAAAAGGTAGCGAAACCTATAAAAAGCAGGGTGATAGCTTTACCTATGCTGAAAAAATCACAAAGGCCGATTGCATTATCGATTTTAGCGATACAGTAAAGGCTATTCACAACAAAATTAGAGGACTTTCGCCTATTCCAGTTGCGTTTACTAAAACGCCTGACGGGAAAATATTAAAGGTAACAAAAGCACATATTTGCGCCGAATCATTTAGTGGCGAAAACGGCGAGGTCGTTTCTCTTAACAATGGTATATACATAAAATGTCAAGACGGTGTAATCGTTTTTGACGAGGTTGTGCCAGAGGGCAAGGGAAAAATGAGCGCAAGCGCCTTTATAAACGGCAGAAAAATCAAATTAGGAGACATAATAGGCTAATTATAGAAAGGAGAGAAATATGTTCAACCCAAGAGAAGCGGCATTAAATTCACTTGTT
>JAZNFR010000285.1:0-6225 GCA_045576055.1 Eubacteriales bacterium | reverse complement strand
TGACTCTCTACCTTGTCTTCCTAAGACCCGCTTGGCCTCCGACTTACTTGCGTGATTGTTAAGAGCGCAAAGGTTGATGCCGTTTAGCTCCATACCCTCGCGATAAGGCTCAAATGCATCAATAAATGAGCCAACCTCGTCGTTTTCCCATGCCTCAATGTGAAGGTGGCTATCTATAATCTTTTCATCAATTTTTGGTTCGTTAAACATAATAATATTCCTCATAATTAAAAATTTAAATTAAATCCTTGCCTCCTTTGTAAAGGCACCCGTAGGGCGTGCGTTAGAAGAGGTGTCGCGCTTGTGCGACGGAGGGATTGATTAAAATTTAATAGTTATACTCTCTCCAACATGAACGAATATTTTTTTGAAATCTAATAATTCGGGATTTGGCTCATATTTAAACTTCAAAACAGAGTAGTCAGTATCCATTCCACCACGGTTGGTTACTACAACCTCATTTTCGTTTAGCCATTTTTCCTCAATATCTCCATAGGTTAAGCCGTGCCCAAACTTATATAGTGGCTCGCCCTTGAAAAATTTATATGTACGGTTTTCCATGCTGTAATCACGGAAATCGGGTAGGTCATCATCACTCTTATAGAATGTAACAGGCAAACGGCCACTTGGGGAGGTTTTGCCAAAAAGCACATTTGCAAGTGCGTGGCCACATTCAGCACCACCATAGAAGCATTGAATAACAGCATCGCATTCCTTATCTTGGCCAACGAGGGAAACACAGCTACCACTGATGTTAACAAAAATTGTGGGCTTGCCAAGCTTCATAACCTCGCGGTAAAGCATCTTCTGTGGTTCAGGCAACTCAATTGATGTCTTGTCTCCTGCAATGTCGCCATTGTAGGCGTCGCCCTCCTCACCCTCAATAGATGGGTTAAGCCCCATACACATAATAACAAGGTCAGCCTTTGAGGCAGCAATTACACCCTCACGGAATGGGTTTCCACTCCACATAGTAGAGCCAACATCAGTTGGATGGCAGCCGCCGGCATAAATAACCTTGCCATCAAATTCGTCTTGAATACCGCGGAGAGGTGTATAGTATCTTGATGGGTTTCCATTGTAGTTGCCAATCAAGATGCTAAAACGGTCACTGTTTGGACCAATTACTGCAATTGTTTTGTATTTGCTTCTGTCAAGAGGTAAAATACCATTATTTTTTAAAAGAACTATACTTTCCTCTGACATTTTTAGGTTCAATTTTTTGTGCTTTTCGCACTCTACAACATCGAATGGAATATTGTTGTATTCGCAATCATCATCGAACATACCAAGACGGAAGCGCGCCTCGAAAAGCTTAGTTACAGCCTTGTCAATTGTTTCCTCACTTATTAGGTCCATTTCGTATGCCTCATAAAGAGAGAGGTAGGCATCACCACAGTTTAAATGGCAACCGTTGTTAAGCGCCAAAGCTACGCTTTCTTGCTCGGTGTTGGTCACCTTGTGTCCTGTATGGAAATCACGAATAGCGCCACAGTCGGAAACAACATATCCCTTAAAGCCAAACTCACCAAAAAGAATATCACCAAGTAAGGTCTTTGAGCCACAGCAAACCTCACCATTAACTCGGTTGTAAGCGCCCATAACAGCAGAGGGGTTAGCATTATCTATACAATATTTAAAGGCACTTAAGTATGTTTCATATAAATCCTTTTGGGAAACAACTGCATTAAAGCCGTGGCGTTCATATTCTGGGCCACTGTGAACAGCATAGTGCTTAATTGTTGCATCAAGCTTTCTATATTTGCCCTCGCCTTGAAGTCCTTTAATAAAGGCTGTGCCCATTTTACCAGTTAAAAGTGGGTCCTCGCCATATGTTTCGTGTCCACGACCCCAGCGTGGGTCTCTGAAAATATTGATGTTAGGAGACCAATATGTAAGACCTTGATATTGCTCAGTTGAGCCGAATTTTTTAAATTCATTGTATTTTGCACGCGCCTCGTCTGAAATTGCAGTTGCAACATCGAACATAAGCTCCTCATTAAAGCTAGCCGCCATACCAATAGCCTGTGGGAAAACAGTAGCCGAGCCCTGACGAGCCACTCCATGCAAGCACTCATTCCACCAGTTGTAGGCAGGAATGCCCAAGCGCTCAATTGCTGGCGCATCATAGCGCATTTGCCCCATCTTTTCTTCGATGGTCATTTTCGAAACTAATTCCTTAGCTCTTTCGTAAAAGGTCATAAAAGCCTCCTGAATATAAAATTACAACCTTATTTTACCATATACAATATGGTAATGCAAGAGAAAAATATTGATTTTTCTATGCGATTGTGATAATATTAATTTAGTAATTTTTAGGAGGTATTATGAGAAGCTTTATTTTAGGAACAGACTGGGGCGCGGACTGTGACGACTGCGTAGCAATAAGAGTGCTTGCAAGAATGGTAAAGTCGGGCAAGATTAATTTGCTCGGTATAGGAATTAACTGTGTAAAGGAACACGCATATGCCTCAATGAAAGCGTTTTTAAAGCTTGAAGGGATTGACGCGCCTGTTGGCATTGATCCACGCTCGCACGAAACCGAGGGCTGGACTTGGACAGAAAACTATCAACCGCGCCTTGCCAAGCTAGCACCGGAATTATCAAATGACGATGCCGAAAGTGCAGTAAGAGTTTACCGTCGTGCCATTGCCGAGGCAGAGGGCAAGGTTGAGATTATGGAAATCGGCTTTTTACAGGTGCTTGGCGACTTTTTAAGGAGCGAGGGCGACGATATTTCCCCAAAAACCGGCTACGAATTATGTAAAGAAAAGGTAGAAAGAATTTGGTCAATGGCAGGCAGATGGGACATTGACGGTGGGCGCGAGTTTAATATCGCGTGGACGCCACTCACTCGCGAGGCTACAAATTATATTTTTGATAACTGCCCTGTGCCAATTACACTTCTTGGCTGGGAGGTTGGCGATTCGGTTATTACCGGTGCAAACCTCAGCCACGACGATTATCTATGGCAAGCAATGGCAGATCACGGATACAAGGAGGGGCGCTCATCCTGGGACCCAATGCTTGTTTATCTTGCAATAGTGGGCGACCCACAAAAGGCAGGGTACGACACAGTAACAGGCAAGGCTTCACTTGAGGTTGATACAGGCAAAAACCACTTTGAGCTTGACCCAAATGGTATGCACACTTACGTTATTAAAAATCAACCCGACTCATATTACCAAAATATAATTAATGAAATAATCGCATAAGAAAAGGACACCAATCGGTGTCCTTTTTTATTTATCCTCTAAGTATCCTAAGTAATCAAGCCAAACTAAAACGTGTGATGCAAAGCCGTGGTTACAGCTAGCACAAGTGGAGTCATACTCCCAAAGTGTGCCAGTGGTTTTTGCCATATAGTCAAAATAACCACGAATGTCGCTCTCCAATTCGTCTTTAAGCCCTGCGCCCTTTAGTAAATCAAGGCGCAAGTAGTTACCAATAAACGCATTTGAAAAATGAACATTTTCCCACTTGTTTTCTTGCTTTCTTTTTGAGCCAAAGTCATTAACCATAGTCTCCCAAAGCTCACGATTGTTAACCTTGTCGGCAACACCTGTAAAGAACGCATAATACTGCGCAGTTTCGGTAATTTCACCACTCAATTTTTGCTCGCCATTTTCTAAAATTATAGCATTGTCACAGTAAAACTCGCCAATTTTTGCTTCCTTGTTTATTTGTGCCTTTAGTTCGTCTGCCTCACAAAATAGAGCCAAATCGTCATATAGCTGAGCAATAGTTCTTTTGAAAAGATAGTAGAGCATATTTGTCGGGTAGTTTATATCCTGTGTCAAGTCATTGCACCTTGACCATTCAACAAAAACCCAGCCCTTAAGCTTTTCAAGTAAGCCGTTTTCATTTTCACAACCTCTAAAGTATTCAAGCAAACGATAAACATTTTCCTTCGCTGAATAAACAAAATCAATATCGCCACTTCTATTTAAATATTCGCGCATTTCTAGCACATACCACATAGCCCAGTTGGGTATAAAATTGCCGTCCACGTGGTCGGCAGGGTAGCACATAGGTATCATACCATTAGGAATTTTGGGGTACTGCCCACCCATTAAAAAATTAGAAAGAAATGCGTGCTCAACTCGGCTCTTACCCGACATTAGGTATTCAACGCGAGAGGTGAAAAAACTGTCGCAAAGCCAACCAGCTCTCTCACGTGATGGGCAATCCATATAAATATCGTAAGTATTTTGACGGAAGGTTTCAAGAGCTGCCTCGTAAATTCTCTTAATTTGCTCGTCAGCCGATGGCTTTAGCTTCTTTACAATTTCACTCTCGTTAAAATCGGTACGAATAATGCCAAAGCTGTCAATGGAAGCATCACCACCGATCGAAATAATACTAGCATACTTAAATGTGTATGGCTCGGCAGTTAAGAGCGAGTATTTTTTGCCACCCTTTAATTTAAATGAAAGAATGTTTACGCAATCCATACGCGCATAGTCAACCCTGCCATCGGTTAAAAGCTCGTCAAATGTGATAAATATAGTAGTATCACTCTTTGCATAAACCTCTAGCTTAACTAAGCCGGTGGCGTTACATTTCATTTCAATTGTTACATATGAATTATCGGAAATCTCGCCACAGGGTGCGCCGTTTTTGCTAACTAAATCTAAGCCATCCATAATCTTGGTCATAGAAAACTCGATATCACTTGGCAAATAACCGTCATATTTCTTTCCAATATCTCTAAGCCACCAAGGGTTAAAGGTGCGAGGAGTGTCGCGTTTTTCAACCTTTCCCGAGTCAATAAATGACTTTTTCTCTTCATATGGAAGCTCGGGGTAGCTAACCTCACGCTCAATTAAAGTGTCGTCAAAATTGTCATATATAATTTGCTCAATTGGCTCGCCCGACTCAAGTGACGCATAAGATGTAAAATCATAAACCTCGCAAAAAGGCCTTTGGTATGCATATCTTTCTACCTTTTGTAGCTTTTGGTTGTATAGATAGCCTTGCCAAGCATCTGTGCCAGTGGGGGCAAAAACCTTATTTCCGTCGCTTAATTCACACATAAAAAACGCAAGCTCAGAAACTAAATAAAAGCTATGACAATGGTAGCCACACACCAAAACCGAAATCTCATTTTCCTTTTTGGTTAGGTATTTTCCAATAGGTAGCCTGTCTACACGATAAAAGCCGTGAGAGGCACGGGATGGACCAAAAAACACAAATTCACCGTTTATGAAAACCTGATATGTGCTTTGTCCCGCAATATGTAAAATGGTGCTTTTGCCCTTAGGTGCAGTAGTTTTAAACAGAGCAGTACAGTTGAAAGCCCCCTCATACCCCTTTAGCCAAACACCCTTTGCCCTTTTAAAATCAGCTCGCTTAAAAAACATAAAAACCTCGATTTTATATCAAATTTTTCTATAATTTTGTGGAGAAATTCCTAAATGCTTTTTAAATAATCTGCTAAAGAAATACTGGTCGTTATAGCCAACGCTTTCGCTGATTTGCTTTATTGACATATTAGTATTATTTAGCAAGCTTTTAGCAAACTGTAGCCTTAAATCAATTATGTATTCATTAGGCGATTTTCCCATATGCTTTTTGAAAAGCGTTATGTATCTTGAATTACTAAGATTTTCTAAATTCGCAAGATAGGGAATTTCAATTTTGCTCCTGAAGGAGCTGTGTATATATTTTAGTGAAGCCCCGAGAGGCGAGTCGTTTGCCTTTTCCTCTGCATCTTTAGAAATATCTATCAAAATTTCTTGTAAAAGACAAGCGCCTTTTTGTATGCTTAGTGATTCATTAAGTAAAAATGTATTAATCAGTAAATTGAATTTATTTTTAATTTCTATATTGAAATCATTTTCAATAATGCAAGGCAAATTATCAAACCCACATTCCCTTAAAAATTTGTCAGCATACGAGCCTGTGAAGTGTACGTATAAATAGCTTATAGGTGGCTTTCCCCAATACTTGTACTTGTATTTTGGCGGAAAAATAACCGCTGAGCCCTTTTTTGCGACATACTCATTACCATCAATGTTGATAGACAACTGCCCATCAATAATGAAAATTAAATAGTAGTCATCTCTGCCGATAGAATTGTATGTATCAAAAGGGACGAAAGCATCATAATATCCTGCGATATTTATGAATATGGGATAATCGTCTGAAGACGTGCTTTTAAAATTCAACCAATCATTCGGGTATTGTAAAATTCTTGCCATTTTTACCTCCAAATAGTAAAAA
>JAZNFR010000284.1:0-9855 GCA_045576055.1 Eubacteriales bacterium | reverse complement strand
AACTGTGGCCACATAGTTGTTGGCACAAAGGCACCAGAAATGTGCCCAACCTGCGCACACCCACAAGCTTACTTTGAGGTAAGAGAAATTAACTATTAATTATTAAAATAAAAAGCCGAGGATTTTCCTCGGCTTTTTTTTATTCTGTTTTTTCTTTTCTTGGCCAATATCTTCCACTTAAGTAGTAGATTAAGAAAACAACAAATAGTGTTAGATTGTGCAAAATCATACACGCCCAAGCAGAAACAAGACCATACTTAAATAGCTGTGTGAAAATGAATGTGCCTAAAATACGTACGCCCCACATTCCCACAATATTTGTTATAAAGGGCATTTTGGTTTTGCCCATTCCCTGCATCATTCCCTCAATTACTATGGAAATGCCGTAAAATGGCTCAGACAATGCGACCATACGTAAAACTAATGTGCCAAGCTCTATAACCTCGCTATCCTTTGAAAAGAGTCCTACAAGGACTGGTGCAAAAACGAAAAGAAGTGTGCCGGATACTAGCATTAAAGCTAACTCGAAAAAAATTATCATTTTAGAAAGGCTTTTTAAGCCTTCTCTGTCCTTTGCACCTAAAGCGTTGCCAGAAAGGGTGGCTGTGGCACTTTGCATACCATAGCCAGGGACATAAAAGGCGGATTCGACTGTATTAGCAATTGTATGTGCTGCAGTTGCAATACCACCTATTGAGTTTATCATAGAAGCAAAAGCAACATAACCAAAGGATGTGCCAAAGCGCTGTAAGGAATTCGGAAAAGCCACTCTTATACAAGGCTTTAAAATTTCCTTATTAGGCTTAAACGATTGTCCACGTGGGGAAATCTCCTTGTGCTTAAAAACTGCAATTGTTATTAAAACTCCACCGACTAAAAATGAAATTGCACTGGCAATGCCTGCGCCTATAACACCGAGACCTGCACCTGGAATGAAGAGGAAAAAGTCAAATACATAGACTATTCTTGTTTCGTATATGAAAAAGAAGTTTAAAACGATATTGATTATATTTACCAAAATTCCGACACGCATTGGGGTTTTGGTGTCCCCTGCTGCCCTTAAAACCGTACCTAAAATTATACTTGCAGTACGTGCGAGCATTGGTGTATAAAGAATAAAGAAATATACTGATGATGTTTTCCTTAGTGATGGCTCCACCCTCATTAGGGTTGGCACAAATGGAGAAAGTGCTAAGGTAACCACAGTAAAAAATACACCTAGAACCAAAACAGCTAAAACAGCTTGGGCACTCGCCTTTTTTGCATCATCATATTTCTTTGCGCCCCTTGCCTGAGAGATAAATGCTAAAAAACCAACACCAACTGCTGATATTGTACTGCCAACAAGCCAGTTAACCGTGGTGGTTGAGCCAACAGCCGCAGTTGCCTCAGTACCAAGAGAGCCAACCATTGCAGTATCTATATACTGAACGGCAGTATGCAAAAGCTGTTCAAGCATTGTTGGCCAAGCAAGTGCGAGAATTGTCGGCATCAAATACCACGGCATTTTTTTAATTCTTTTTATCATACCGTTGCCATCTCGCATATTATAATTTCAGCCGTTGATTTTTTATCCTCATTTATAATAGTGCCAACGCTTGGCGCTGTAATTTTGCCTGATTTGGGATTTTTAATGCTTATTATATGCGATGCAATTTGTGCCTCAACCTCGCTTTTTTCAAAGGAGAGATCACACTCGTGCATTTCACAGTTTATAAGCTTTAAGCCATTAGCATAGCAAAGTGGCTGTGTGCCCACTATTATGCAATTTTCAAATGTAACATTTTCTGAATACCAGCCTAGATATTCGCCCTTTACCTTACAGTTTTTAACATATACATTTTTTGCGTGCCAAAACGCATCTTTGGTGTCAAGATTGCAATTTTCAAAGGTAGCATTTTCTATGTACTGGAAGGAATACTTACCACTAAATTCAATGTCGCGTATACTAAGATTTTTTGACATTAGCATAAAATATTCACCACTCATTTTTGAGTGATTAATTTTTACACCATCACAGCGCCAACCAAACTCTATCGAGTTTATCATTGAATTTTCTATCTCTACATTTTTGCACTCACGCAGTGATTTGACGGAATTTATAGTACAATCATTGATTTTTATATTAGAGGTGTACCATAAGGGTGCGCGACAGCTTACTGTCATTTCGCTATCCGACAACGACAATTTATTTACGTGCCAAAATGGATAACGCAAGTCAAAAAAGCAGCTATTCACTACCAAATTTTTGCTTTCCTTGAATGCACTTTCGCCATCTGCCTCGCCCTCAAAGCGACAGTTGATTGCCTCTATACTATCGCTACCGTAGAGTGCGCGTTCATAATCAAAGCTCTTCCCTTCTATTCTTTTCATTTCGACACCTCACAAATTTTTCTTGTAAAATTATAACACATATCAAAAATATTTGCAATATAAAAGAGATATCAAAGCATCTCTTTATTATCTATTTATTAGTGTTTTTTCTTCTAAGAGCTTTTTGTCCTCTTCGTTTTTCTTTACGGCTCGCTTACAATGAAATAGCTTTATTGTGCCGACAAAGAGGTAAAGACAAGCAAGGTTCTTAGGGGGTGCTGTTTTCTCGGCTTTAATTTAACCTCTATAGTTGTTGGAATATAATTAACCTTAAGTACCTTTTGATTACCGATAGCCTCGTGCTTAGTCGGGAAAAGGCGAAAGATTATTTCTCCAATAAAAAGAACGGAGCCGTGCTCCGTCCTTTTAAAATTTATTCGAATTTTATATCCTTAATTTCAATTGTACCCTCGCCGTTGTATATAAAATATACAGGGTAGGTGCCATTTTCTACATTTATATCAGCCATAGTCCAAGTCCATTCGCCTTGTGGGGCAATGTCGATTTCTCCTATTGGTGCGTCCTCTAGGTCGGTTTTTATGTAAACCTTACCCTTTGGTGTTCTCTCTCCACTCCTATATGATATACCGATTCTCTTTACATTGTCAAAATCAAAATACTTAAAGCCCATCATAGTGCCTGTGTGGATTTGGGCAGCGTAATAGTCCTCATCCTTGCTTGTTAGGTGTGGGCACTCATAATCGAATTTACCGTGAGGCAAATTGCCATCTGTTAGGTTGCAGGAAATGAACGCAGAATATTCGCCTTTTGCGACAAGGGGTGCGCCATTTAGTCCACAAGAGGTCATTTCAACTTGAGGGATAAAGCCATTTTCTAAAATTTTAATTTTCTCAGCACACGCCTGACGAGAATACTCGTCACGTCTTGTTTGACGATGGTAGAAAACGTACCACTCGCCATTTATATTTTCAATACTGCCGTGGGTGTTTCCTGTTCTTGCAAGTCTGTCCTTTGGAAGTCTGCCCTTATAGTAGATATCGCCATTGGAAACTAAAACCCCACCATATTCAAAATCTCTATCGGGATAGTCACTTGTTGCGTATGCTAGTTCTTGGTTTGTAAAGGAGGAATAAATAAAGTAGTATTTATTGCCGATTTTTCTCATTGAGCTAGCCTCAAAGAACTGATGCTTGCCAAATGGTGTATCTGTGTAAACAGCTGGGAAAATGCGCCTTGGCTTATGCTTAATTGTCATCATATCGTCTTCAAGCTCTACGCAAACAGGACCTTGAACACCACCAGGGGTATTCTCTATTTCCTCTCTAGTTTTACGGTACATTTCCATTTGCTTTTTCATACTTTGCTCACTTGTGTAGTCAGGGCGCTCGTCCCAATCGTACCACACACCATAGTATAGGTAAATGTGTCCATCGTCATTAATTAGACCCGGGTCAAAAATAATGTAGTCCTGAAGAGGGGTTCCGTCGGGATTTTTTACAACGCCGAGATATTCAAATGGTCCAACGGGAGAATCTGAAACTGCCACACTCATAATATTGCTACACGCGTGGGTGTCAGCAAGTGAATAGTATAGATAATACCTTCCGTCATTACCAATTACAACGTCTGGCGCGTACATATAACGAAACTCCGGGTAAAGTGGGTCTTGACACGCCTTATAAATTACTCCCTCGTATCTCCAGTCGCGCAGGTTGTCAACAGGCGCTGAGTATGTAACGTAGTCGAGCATACAGAAAAAGTCGCCACCCTCCTTGTCGTGAGAGCCGTAGATATAAACGCGGTCGCCAAACACGTGTGGCTCGGCATCTGGAATATATTCATTTATCGGTGTATATGGGTTAAATGCCTGTTTCATAATTTCTCCTTGAATATACTTGATATTTATATGATAAGTATATCATATGGTAGATTAAAATTCAACAATTTATCTTGTTTTTCTAATAAAAAGAAACCACCCTTTGAGTGGTTTCTTTTATTTTACTCTTTTATTTTTGCCATTACTTCTTCGTATGTAAATGTTTCAGCCTCTGTGCTTGCTGCCACATCGCCAAGGTAAGTTACCTTACCTGCGTCAATAACGTAGCCTGCACAGTTGAGAACAGCTTCTGCTCCAACGTTTGAAAGCTTAACTGAGAAGTTGGTGTAGCCTGTACCTGCCATCTTAACAGCAAGTGTGTTTTGAGCTAATGTAAGCTTGCCATCGTCAGCAACACCTGTGATTGGGCTTGTGCTTGGTTGTGCACTTACTACAACACCGTATTCAAGTGTTGTTTCTGTCATTTCTTCATAAACTTCTAATGCATCGTAGTTAACGCTAACACCGAATGCAAAGCCTGATGTAGCATTGATAGCCTTTGTAAAGCCGAGAGTTGAGAAGATTGAGCCATATTCTTGAGCGTTTGTTTGTGTGCCACAGTTTTCGCAAACAGTAAGAACTGACATTACTGCATAGTAGTCAACTGTTTCAGACTTTTCTTCACCAAATACAAGCTTTAATTCTTCTACGTGAACTGGCTCTGCAGCCATTGAGAAGAATCCACATCTTGAGCAATTGCCACAACATGTGTTACCTTCTTCAAACGCTATATCGTGAACATTATCATAATAGTATTCACAGTGGTTACCATAAGTAATCTTTGATACCCAGCCTGATGCCTTTTCTTGTACGCTTGCAACGAATGCGTCATCGCTATCGCCTGTAAATATGATGGATTTAATACCACTATTGCCAAGAGAATATTGTGAGTAAATTGATGTACAGCCCTTAGGAACAACAAGAGTTATAGAAGCACTTGTTGTGTTCTTTAAAAAGTCATGTGGTACTTGTGTTACTTTTTCAGGAATACGAACATAGGATAACTGTGTACAGCCTTGGAATACACCTTGACCCAAGCTTGTTACTGTGTTAGGAAGATCAAGGTTTTTAAATTGAGCTCCGCTAAACGCATATTGACCAATTGTCTCCAAATTGTCTGGGAAATTAAAGTCATTTTCAATTGGACAGCCTGAGAAAGCGTTACCACCAATGGATTTTATATTCTCTGCATAGTTTACAAGAGATGAGATTTTACAACCATCAAAGGCATATCCATTGATTGCTGTTACTGATGCAGGAATAACCAAAGAGGTAAGCTTGCTATTACCCTTACATAGGTCGTTTTGAAGAACAGTTAGACTGTTTGACAAAATAAGTGTTTCGAGATTTGTACAGGATTGGAATACCTTTGTACCTGTGTTAGTTACAGTGTTAGGCATTTTTACATATACTAAATTTTTATTATTGTCAAGCAAATTGCCATTGATGTAGGTTGTATCCTCTGGGATTTCAATACGTACAACATAGTTCTTATGACTTGTGCCATCAGCATAACCAAGCACACTGTTAACCGAATTATTTGTTTTAAGTGAGCAAGATGTATTGTCGTTTAAAATGTAGTATGCTGGGAAGGTATAATAAAGCCCATCATTACCTAACATAACAACTCTTTCGCTTGCACCTATTTTGGTTGGTGCAGCTATGCCCTCTATTGTTTCTGGTGTTTCGGCAAATTCATTACTTGATGAACCAGCAGCGCTAACACCAATTGCAAATAAGCACACAAGCATAATGCTTACTGCAAGTGCTAAGAAAATTTTCTTTTTCATAATTTTTCTCCTAAAAAACAGTTATACATATAAATTATACTATAATAGACTAAATTTGTCAACTAGATATAGTAACAAAATTTGCCTTATTTTTTTGGTCATTGTGCACAAAAAGAAAACACGCATTTGGTGCGTGTTTTCTACATTAGTTTCATTTTTTTGAGAAGCACAATTCCTCCGTCTGCTTTGCAGACACCTCAGCACAAGGCATACCCACAAGGGCACCTTTGCACAAAGGAGGCTTTTGTGCTTTTCGGTCTATGCCTGCATGCGCCCTCTTATCTAAGTTCGGCGATGTCGAGGATAAGTCGCTCAGTCTTCTCCCAGCCGAGGCATGGGTCGGTAATTGACTGACCATATGTGCATCCGTCAGGCTTTTGTGCGCCGTCCTCAATGTAGGACTCAATCATAAGTCCCTTAACGAGCTTTTTAACGTCCTCGTTGTGGCGAGTTGAGTGCAAGATTTCCTTAGCGATTCTAATTTGCTCAAGGTATTTCTTACCTGAGTTTGCGTGGTTTGTATCAACTATAACGCCAGGGTTAACTAGATTTGTCTTTGCATATGTTTCAGCAAGTGCGCTCAAATCCTCGTAGTGGTAGTTTGGAAGTGATTGACCGTGCTTATTTACATAACCTCTTAAAATTGCGTGTGTAAGTGGGTTACCCTCTGTTTCTACCTCCCAGCCACGATAGATAAATGTGTGCTTGTGTTGACCAGCGGTAATTGAGTTCATCATAACTGAGATATCGCCACTTGTTGGGTTCTTCATACCAACAGGAATATCAAGTCCGCTGGCGGTTAGACGGTGCTCTTGGTTTTCAACTGAGCGAGCGCCGATTGCAACGTAAGATAGAAGGTCGTTTAGGTATCTATAGTTGTATGGGTAAAGCATTTCGTCAGCACAGGTGAAGCCTGTTTCCTCAATTGCCTTGATGTGAAGCTTACGAATTGCGATAAGTCCGTTTAGCATATCTGGGCTTTCATTTGGGTCTGGTTGGTGAAGCATTCCCTTATATCCGTCACCAGTTGTTCTTGGCTTGTTTGTGTAGATACGAGGAATGATAACGATTTTATCCTCAACCTTTTCTTGGACCTTGCGGAGTCTTGAAATATAATCAAGAACTGAGTCCTCACGGTCAGCTGAGCAAGGGCCGATAACAAGCACGAGCTTGTCGCTCTCGCCTGTGAACACCTTTGCAATTTCCTTATCATTCTTCTCTTTTATTTCTTGCATCTCACTTGAAATTGGGTACATCTCCTTAATTTCCTGTGGGATTGGTAATTTTCTTTTGAAGTTCATATTCATTGTCTTATTCTCCTTGCATTTGCGATTTAATTTCTTACTTTTTATCAAAAAATTGGCGACGGTGTGTCGATAATTTCATAATTTCCTTCATTTTTTCGGTGTCCTCGTTTTCTATCGCATCACGAAGCTCCTTGAATTTTGACGAAAAAAGATCCATTTGGGAAAGCAATTCATCCTTGTTTAAAAGGAACAACTCAGTCCAAATATTTTCATTGATTTTTGCAATTCTTGTTAAGTCTCTGAATGAGTCACCAGTATAGTTAACTAAGTCCTCGGACTCCTTACAGGTCATAAGTGAAACGGCAATACAGTGGGTTAGCTGAGATAGGTAGCCTATCATTTCGTCGTGCTTCTCGGGAGATAACTCACATACTGTTTTAAAGCCGAGAATTTTTCCAAGCTCACGACAGCAAAGTATTCCCTCAGGGGTGTTTTTGTCCGTTGGGGTAACTATATAGTTTGCGTTTCTAAAAATGGATTTATCTGCATTTTGAACGCCATAAACCTCTTTACCAGCCATTGGGTGAGCGCCGATAAACTCAATTTCTGGTCTTAAAATCTCTTGGATTTTATAGACAACAGGGCTTTTTACACCAGTAACGTCTGTTAAAACTGCGCCGTCCTTAATGTATCCTTGATACTTTTCTATCCAATCAATTAAAACCTTTGGATAAAGTGCAAAAACTATTACGTCAAAGTGAGAAACATATTCCTTTGTCACCTCAGTTGTTCCACTTGAGATAAGTCCCTTTTCCTTTGCGTAATCGATTGATTCTTGGCTTCTTGTAATTGCACCAACCTCATAGCCTAAATCTGTCAAGGCTTGTGCATAGCTACCACCTATAAGGCCAAGACCAACAATTAAAAATTTTACGTCCTTGATAATTTTCATTTTGCTACCTCCTCCCATTCAATGCCTAATCTAGAAATGTCGTAAAAGAAGCTAGGATAGCTTTTTGAAACTGCCTCACAACCATCAATCTCTCCACCGAGAGTTGAAAGAAGAACGGATAAGGACATCACTATTCTATGGTCGTTATGTCCATATAGCGCCTCGGTCGGTGCGTGTAATGTAGCGGGCTTTATTATAACCTCGTTTTCAAAAACCTCAATATCAGCACCTAGTTTTCGAAGCTCCGACGCCATTGCCTCGGCTCTATCGCTTTCCTTAATTTTCAATCTCTTTGTTCCCACGAAATGAGCGCCATTCTTTGCTGATGCTAAAGCAAAGCAAACAGGGGCTAAATCGGGGCAATTTGACAAATCTATTTTTGGGTAGGATTTTTCTATTTCCTTAAAGTAATTTTTGTAAATATAGTCGGCTTGGAGTGTGTCCTCATCAAGTCCTAAAACAGACACTTCTCCGCCTAAAATGTTAAATGCGTCTAAAAATGCGCTGTTTGAAGCATCAGCCTCGACTACTACATTCTGAGCCTTGTATTTTTGGTTTCCTTTGATATAAAACTCGTTGTCTTTTCTTGAAATTTCAATGCCAAAGGTCTTTAAAGCATCTATTGTAATATCAACATACGCTTTGCTCTCAAGCTGAGTGGTTACGACAATTTTGCTGTCATCTAAAAGCAATGGCAAGGCAAAAAGCAAGCCTGTAATAAATTGACTACTAATGTCACCACGCACATAAAATGTGTCGGGCTTTAGTTTTCCCTCGTATTTTATGCTTATTTTGTCCTTTGTTACCTTGATACCTTGCTTTTTACAAATTTCGTCGTAAACCTCAAGTCCACGCGACATTAGTCTTTCTGTACCGACAAATGTAGCACTATTACCTAAAGCAAGTGAAATAGGAATAAAGAATCTTAGCGTACTACCGCTCTCTAGGCAATTAAAATCGTCAAATTTTTCTTTGATATTACCACCAAATATAGACACAGAGTCGCCATTTTTTGTGTAATCAACGCCCAAAGCCTCAAGGCAAGACAAGGTTGCTTCCATATCCTTGCTATCGATTATACCATCTATTTTGCTTTCACCATTTGATAAAGCAGAAGCAATTAAAAGACGATGTGCATAGCTTTTGGATGGTGGAGCTTTTATTTCTCCCATGGCAATGCTTTTGTTTATTTTGATTTTCATTTTAAATATTCCCTTAAAAATTCAAGTGCCATTACATAGCCGTTAAAGCCCTCGCCTGTGATGGTCTTTATACAAGCCTCGCGTACATAGCTTACTTGTCTAAAATCATCGCGCTTTTCAACCTTTGAGATATGAACCTCAACGCAAGGTGTTTTTGTAGCCTTTAATGCATCTAAAATCGCAACGCTTGTGTGGGTATATGCGGCGGGATTAAATATAATTCCGTCAACGCCCTCAAAAAAAGCATCTTGAATTTTGTCAACTAAATCGCCCTCGTGGTTGGATTGATAGAACTCAATCTCTGCCCCTTGTGCGTTTTCTAAAATCAAGTCTTGTAAATCCTTGTATGTTCCTTTGCCATATATATCTGGCTCACGAATGCCAAGCATATTTATGTTAGGCCCATTTAAAACTAAAATTTTCATTTTATATTTCCTTATATAATAACTCTGCT
>JAZNFR010000283.1:0-2168 GCA_045576055.1 Eubacteriales bacterium | reverse complement strand
AAAATATAAAAGTTATCATAATTTAGGAGAACATTATGAACAATACTGAAAAAACAATGGAAAAGGTTGTTGCTCTTTGCAAAACCAGAGGCTTTGTATATCCCGGCTCTGAAATCTATGGTGGTCTTGCTAACTCTTGGGATTTTGGCGCTTTAGGAGTTGAATTTAAAAACAATATAAAGAAGGCTTGGTGGAAGAAATTCGTTACTGAGTCTAAATATAATGTAGGACTTGATAGTGCTATTCTTATGAACCCACAGGTTTGGGTGGCTTCAGGTCACGTTGGAGGATTTTCCGACCCACTTATGGACTGCAAGCAATGTAAGACAAGACACCGTGCAGACAAGCTTATCGAGGACTGGGCTGCTGAAAATAACGAGGCCGTTAACCCAGCTACTATGTCAAATGAGGAAATGTTCAATTTCATTAAAGAGCATAGAATTGTTTGTCCATCTTGTGGTAGTGGCGACTTTACTGATATTAGAAAATTCAATCTTATGTTCAAGACATTCCAAGGTGTTACCGAGGACTCAACCTCTGAATTATACCTCCGTCCTGAAACTGCACAAGGTATTTTTGTAAACTTTAAAAATATTGCTAGAACTACACGTAAAAAGCTTCCATTTGGCGTTGGTCAAATTGGTAAGTCATTTAGAAATGAAATCACCCCAGGTAACTTCATTTTCCGTATTCGTGAGTTTGAACAAATGGAGCTTGAATTCTTCTGCAAGCCCGGCACTGACCTAGAGTGGTTTGCATTCTGGAAGGATTACTGTGCTAATTTCCTATACAATCTTGGTATGAAGAAAGAAAACCTTCGTCTAAGAGACCATGACCCTGAGGAGCTTTGCTTCTACTCAAAGGCAACAACAGACTTTGAATATCTATTCCCATTCGGTTGGGGCGAGCTTTGGGGCATTGCTGACCGTACAGATTATGACCTAACACAACATGCTAACCTTTCAGGTGAAGCTATGGAATACTTTGACCCAGAAACAAACGAAAAATATGTTCCATATGTTATTGAGCCATCACTCGGTGCTGACCGTGTAACACTTGCATTCTTAGTTGAAGCTTATGATGAAGAGGCAGTTGGCGAAAACGACACTCGTGTTGTTCTTCACTTCCACCCTGCTCTTGCACCTTTCAAGGCTGCTGTTCTTCCTCTTTCTAAGAAGCTATCTGACAAGGCTGAGGCTATTTGGGAAGACCTTTCCAAGTACTTTAGCGTTGACTTTGACGAAACAGGCTCAATCGGTAAAAGATATCGCCGTCAAGACGAAATTGGTACTCCTTACTGCATCACATATGACTTTGAATCAGAAAACGATGGTTGCGTAACTGTACGTGACAGAGACACAATGGAGCAAGTAAGACTTCCAATTTCCGAGCTCAAGAGCTACATCGAAGAAAAATTGATGTTTTAATATTGACAAAATAAAAACTTAATGATAAAATAAACTATATTATAAAAACTATGACGGAGACAGTAGCCTTCGGTAAAAGCCTAAGCGAGTTGGGGATGGTGTGAGCCCAGTGTGATTAGCCGATTGTGAATATCACTCCCGAGTTTCTTGGCGAAATTAGTAGTCAATGACGGCATCTCACCGTTATATGAGACGCATATAGATTTGTATGTTGAATAGGTGGTAACGAATAATTTTTATCTCGTCCTGTTCATACAGGGCGAGATTTTTTCTTTAGAAAGGAATTTTAGAATGTATAACAAGGTTTCTACTAACCTCAACTTTGTTGAGAGAGAAAAAGTAACAGAACAATTTTGGAAGGACAATGCTATTTTTGAAAAAAGCATCAAAATTAGAGAAAATGCACCTTCCTACACATTTTATGATGGACCTCCAACAGCTAATGGCAAGCCACACATCGGACACGTTTTGACTCGTGTTATTAAGGATATGATTCCAAGATATAGAACAATGAAGGGCTATATGGTTCCAAGAAAGGCTGGTTGGGACACACACGGTCTTCCTGTTGAATTAGAGGTTGAAAAGCTACTTGACCTTGACGGCAAGGAACAAATTGAGGAATATGGTCTTGAGCCATTTATTGACAAATGTAAGGAAAGTGTTTGGAAATATAAAGGCATGTGGGAGGACTTCTCCTCAACAGTTGGCTTCTGGGCTGATATGGACCATCCATACGTAACA
>JAZNFR010000282.1:0-2126 GCA_045576055.1 Eubacteriales bacterium | reverse complement strand
AGTACCATATCGGTGCTGTCTTTTTTGTTCGTTGGTGTTCTTGGCGATTCGACCTGTCTTCAAGGCATTGCCTTGAATTAGGTTCGCAAGTGAAACGAAAGCCGTTGTTCACTTGTGAAGATAAGGCTCGTTTCAACTCATTGCCATAGGCAATGCATCCTGCCTCTTGCAAGTGCTACCATTTTTATCTAACAATCATATAAAACAAAAAGACAGGACTCAATTTGAGCCTGTCTTTTCTTTTTTAGGTATTTGAGATAGCAATACTGCACTTAGCATAAGCACGCAGCCGATTATTGCCCTGCCACTTGGTATGCTCTTTTCAAATATGCACTCAAAGATAGTGGCAAAGAGCCCCTCAAGAGCGAAAATTAGTGATGCAACGGCTGGGGCGGTGTGCTTTTGTCCTATGTTTTGGAGTGTGTAGGCAGCACCTGCTGACATAATGCCACAATACAAAATTGGTAATATGTTGTTTGTAATTCCCTGCCATGTTAGGTTTCCAAAAATCAAGCCGAGTGTCATACAAATTACACCAGCTGAGAAAAATTGGGTGCAGGAAAATTTAAGTGTGCTTACCCTTACGCCAACCCTGTCCACAAAAATCATTTGTGCGGAAAAGCCAAAGGCACAAAGCAAGACAAGTAAGTCGCCCAGCTGAATTTTAAAGTCGCTTGTTACTGAAAGGAAATAAAGTCCTAAAAGCGATATTGGAATTGCTATCCAAACAAAAATTGATGGCTTTTGCTTGAATATAATTAGCATAGCAACAGGCAAAATAATTAAGTAAAAGCCTGTTATAAAGCCAGCCTTACCACTTTCACCTGTTAGCTGTATTCCCATCTGCTGTAAAATGGCAGAAACTGAAAGTAGCGTGCCTGAGATTATACCAAAGATAATTGTGCGCTTTAGTCTTGATGCTTTTTCACACTTGGGCAAATCATTTTCCCTTTCAAAAATCAAGAAAACGGGAATTAAAGTAATGCCACCTATTAAAAATCTAATTCCGTTAAAGGAAAAGCTATCTATATTGGCTGTGTCCCTGCCGACAATGTCCTGAAAGGGAAAGCCAGAGCCCCAAATTATCGCCGTCAAAAGACAAATAAGTGGGCCTAAAAGCTTAAATTTTTTCTTTTGCATTTTTTATCCTAAATAAATGTTTTTTTAAAATTGTCAAGTATATCCTCGACCTCTTTGTAGGTCTGTGCGTGGTTGATTGCGACACGCACGGGTGCATTACCTTTTAAGCCCTTTAAATACCAGCTTAGATGCTTGCGCGCCTCAGGAATTGCCACTGTCTCACCCTTTTCCTCTATCATTAGGCGCGTATGGTAAAGAGCAGCTTCTATTTTTTCAAAAGCAGTAGGGGGAGTGTATGATTTTCCCACCATTTTCGCCTTTATTTCTTCAAAAATAAATGGATTGCCAAGTGCGCCACGACCTATCATTACGGCGTCAACACCTGCTTCCTTTAGCATCCTTATAGCATCCTCGGCTGAATATATATCGCCATTTCCTATAACGGGAATTTTAACAGCCTCTTTAACTTCTTTTATGTAGTCCCAATTTGCGCTTGGCTCATACATTTGGGCGCGTGTGCGACCGTGTATTGCAATTGCATAAGCGCCTGAGTCCTCTGCCATTTTGGCAAACTCAACGCAGTTAATACTGCTTGCATCCCACCCTGCGCGGAATTTAACAGTTACCGGCACGCTTGAGGCTTTTACACACGCCTTGATTATCTCGCTTGATAGCTTAAGGTCGCGCATAAGGGCGCTTCCGTCGCCACTGGTAACTATTTTTTTAACTGGACACCCCATATTTATATCTATGGTTTGTGGCTTTATCTTGCTTTTTGTATGCTCATATAGTCCGCGGGAAAGTAAGTAAGCGGCATTTGCCATACTGCTTGGCTCGTGCCCGAAGATTTGAATACCTATTGGAGTATCATCCTCTTTTATGCTTGCAAGAGTGCCTGTTTTTTTGTCATTAAACTCCATTGCCTTGGCGCTTACCATCTCGCTTACGCAAAAATCAGCACCGTATTCCCTTGCTATTTTTCTAAATGCGTAGTCGGTTACTCCTGCCATAGGGAAGTCGGAGGCCAAGCGGTCTTAGGAAGACAA
>JAZNFR010000281.1:0-6163 GCA_045576055.1 Eubacteriales bacterium | reverse complement strand
CACATTTACAAAAAATACCCAGGTGGCGTTACTGCCGTTTCCGACTTTTGTCTTGAAATTCAAGGTAAGGAATTCATTATCTTCGTTGGTCCTTCTGGATGTGGTAAATCAACTACCCTTCGTATGATTGCCGGTCTTGAAGAAATTACCGAGGGTGAACTATATATCGGCGATAAGCTTATGAACGATATCGCTCCTAAGGATAGAGATATCGCGATGGTTTTCCAAAACTACGCTCTATATCCTCATATGACAGTTTACGAAAACATGGCATTCGGTCTTAAGCTTCGTAAAACTCCAAAGGAAGAAATCAAGCGCCGTGTTGAAGAGGCTGCTGAAATTCTTGGTATCACTCACTTGCTTGATAGAAAGCCAAAGGCTATGTCTGGTGGTCAAAAGCAGCGTGTTGCGCTCGGTCGTGCTATCGTTAGAAATCCTAAGGTATTCTTGCTTGACGAGCCTCTTTCAAACCTTGACGCTAAGCTCCGTGCAACTATGAGAACTGAGCTTACAAAGATACATAACCGTGTTGGTACAACATTCGTATACGTAACTCACGACCAGGTTGAGGCTATGACAATGGCTACACGTATCGTAGTTATGAAGGACGGCTTTATCCAACAGGTTGACTCACCTCAAACACTTTACGATAAGCCAGTTAATATGTTCGTTGCTGGATTTATCGGCACACCTCAAATGAACTTTATTAATGCTACACTCGAAAAGAGAGAAAACGGCACATATATCGTATTTGAGGGCAACGCATTAAGACTTCCTGATGAAAAGGCTGCTAACCCAGCACTTCAAGAATACATTGGTAAAGAGGTTGTTGCTGGTATCCGTCCTGAGTGTATCCATGACGAGCCAATTTATCTTGCACAAATGCCTGAAAATGTTATCGACGTTAACGTTGAAATCACAGAGCTTATGGGTGCTGAAATCTACCTTTACATCAATATCGGTGAGCAAAACGCTATTGCTAAGGTTTCATCCCGTTCACTTGCTCGTGCTGGTGACACAATTAAGGTTGCTATCGAGGCAGGACGTGTTCACCTCTTCGATAAAGACACACAAAGATATATCATCCACTAAGATATTAAAAGACAGGCAAAACGCCTGTCTTTTTTTAATTATCTATTGACTTTTAAATTATATTTGATATAATAGTGATAATGTAATTTTTCTAAAATGCGAGGTACAAAATGAAAAAGAAAATTGCAATTATCGGCTTTGGTGGTATGGGCTCTTGGCACGTTAATCACGCACAAAAAAGTGATGTTTTAGAGCTTGCTGGTATATACGATATCGACCCACAAAAGCAAGAAAAGGCTAAAAATTTAGGAATTTATTCATACTCATCACTTGATGAGCTTATAAATGATAAAAGTGTTGAAATAGTTACAATAGCTATTCCAAACGACGTTCATCTTGATACTGTTAAAAAGTGTCTTTTAGGTGGAAAGCACGTTATTTGTGAAAAGCCTGTTGCTCTTTCAAGCGAGGACCTAGAGGAAATGATTTCCGCATCTAAAAAGAGTGGCACTCTCTTCACTGTTCACCAAAACAGACGCTTTGATGTGGACTATCTTGCTATGCAACAGCTTGCTGATTCTGGTGAGATTGGTGCTCCTATTAGAGTTGAATCAAGAATTCATGGCTCACGTGGAATTCCATCTGACTGGAGAGGCGAAAAGGAGCATGGTGGTGGCATGATTCTCGACTGGGGAATTCACCTAATCGACCAGCTAATGCTTATATATAAAAATGAAGAGATTGACATGATAAACTGTGAGGTTACCAACATTACGAACAAAGAGGTTGATGACGGATTTTATCTTACTATCACCTTTAAAAGCGGCAAGGTTGCCTTTTGTGAGGTTGGCACATACAACTTTATCCCGCTTCCAAGATTCTATATGAAGGCGGAAAAGGGCTCTGCTCTTATCACAGACTGGCGCGAAAAGACCCAGGTTGCTAAGTGCAAATATTGGCACGAAAATGATGTTTTACCTGTTCAAACTGCTGCTGGCCTTACAAAGACAATGGCTCCACGTGACAGCGTTACCCTTGACACATATGAGCTTGAGATTCCAAAGAGCGATGTGCACGATTTTTATCGCAACTTCTGCCTAGCTATAGACGGCAAGGCTACACAGCTTGTTACACATGACGAGATGCGTCTCGATATGAAAATTATGGAATATGCATTTAAGTCTGCCGAGCTTGGTCAAACTGTGAAATTCGAAAATTAATAAAAAGGCTTTCGCTTAAGCGAAGGCCTTTTTTATAAAAGAAAAAGCCACTCAAAATGAGTGGCTTTTTGACTTATATCATTTGATTAATATCAATGTTGTATTGCATTGCAAGAACAAGCTCTTCAATAGTAATAAGATGTGCGTATGGAGCAATCAAGTTCATATAAGGAGCGCGTCCAATAACCGATCTTTCACCAAATGTCATTGTTGGGTAACGACCGTGTAGTGTTCTAATTGAATAGTCGAGTAGATATCCATCATAAGCACTATAGATCTTTTCGCCAGCAAAAACTTCGAATTCCTTAAGATATGGGAATAACATTGCGCTGGATTGGAAAACTATACGGACATCGTTAGTCTTAACAGCTTCAAATTCGATAGAAACTATTGGCTTCTTTGTATCCTTGTCGTAAGATGTACCTTCAGCAATCTTTACATACTCGCCATCAATTAATGCTTCTACATCAAACTTCATAACGTGGTTCTCATACTTGCCACCTGCAATTGCATCATTGAAGTAAAGAACAATCTTTGTAATATCCTCTGTGTCATTTAATTTAACGCCACAATATGTACCCTTTGTGAAGTCGTTTGCAAACCAAGAGAACGCATCATCAGTAACTTGACCATCAATTATAAAGTTAATATCAGAAACGTTTGAATAGTCAAATGAAGATGAGCAATAAGCCTCACCATAGCAAGCTAAGTTACCTTGGGCGCTTGATGATGCTCTAAAGAAGTCAAGGTAAGATGAAAGGAATACACATTGCTTACCGTCCATAATTGGTGCACTAACCTCAGTAATACGAGGCTCAATTGGTTCACCATTCAAGGTAGAGGAGGTAAACTCAATTTTAACGCCACCGATAACATCTTCAACTGCGAATTTTGTGCGTTGGTCATCAGTTAAAAGCTCTGATGTTGCTTTGGCTGTTTGATTTTCAAAGAGCAACTGCCATTCGCCATTTTTCTTTACATAAACATTAAATACGTAATCGGATCCAGCAAAGTCTGCGGACATACTACCAAAGTCAAACTTAACATCCTTGATTTTGTATTCCATATCAAAATCAACCCAGTAAGATTGATTGTCGTAGTCGCCAGCTTGCCATTGTGTTGTTGAAAGTCTATCATTACCAAGAAGTGGATATTGACCGAATGCTGATGTTGTTGCGCCAGCCATACCACCAAGAGCTGCATCAGAAACAACCTCTGCACCTTCTGGAACGTCAAATTTTGGCTTATTTACTGTTTGGAATCCCATAATTTCAACCTCTTGTACAAGTGGAACGAGCCACCAGTCGTGAGTTGAAGCGAGCTTTTGTGTAATTGTTACCTTGCCGTTTGAATCATATTCAAAGAGATATCTATCTCTATTGGCACTGTGATATATTGGGTTACCATCATCGTCAAGTGTTCCAGTATTAATAAACTTTTCAGCTTGAACAATTGGGAATTCAGCTCCACCAAATTTGTCTGTAATTGTGAAAACTAATGGTAGATTTTCGCCTGCATCTCCATCATTGTATGTAGTTCTATATGTAGGAATACTTGCCTCTTCATCAGCTGTAACTGCATACTTAGTACCTTGGTAGTTGATATGTGTTACTTCATCACCTGAATAAACGAAGCTAACCTCGTTTGTTGTGCCACGTTTTGCGTATGCACCATATTCGCTAAATTCAATCCTTACATTCTTTGTTGTTGCATAGTCTGTATAAATAGGATTGCCGTCTGCATCAACTACAATATCGCCCTCAGCATTGTAAGCAGGAAGAACCTTGTCGAGCTTAATTGTAACATAGGCAACATCCTCACCAAGAACTTGATAATCCTTATTTTCACCTTGTACAACATATGTCATATCGTTGTTATAGGCATGACCAGCTTCAATCCATTGGCCTTGAACAAGAACCATTACAGTCATTTTTATATTGTTTTTGCTGTTAGAAAACTTAAGAACCTTAGTGTCGCATTTATTGCATCTTCTATGGTCGATAACTGGTGTGAATTCTACATCATTTGGTGCTTCTTCTCTACCATCGTTATCCTTATAATATTTGTTACGGTCTTCATCGTAGAAAGCTGTAAGATCCTTGCCATCTTTCTTATATGTGAAAACTAAAAAGCCCTTATCTACTTTTTGAATATCATATATTTCATTATTTTGAAGATATCCATCTGCTTCGTTTTCATAGCCACATTTACCACAGAAGGCACCGTCATAAGTACCATACTTATGAGCATAAATAGTAACCTCATTAAAAGTATAGTAGTTATTAAACTTCATACCTGCATATTGGAGTGTATCGTCAATACCTGGGGTATCAGGACGCTCAACAGAGCCTGGACGCCAGAACTGCCAGTCGCTATAAAGCACGCCGTTATTTAAGAAACGTGCAGAGCCGTCTTGGTTCCAAATACTGGAGTGGTAGGTTTTACCAAATGGTGCAACGTTAGAAATCTTCTCGCCATTTGGACCAGTAGCCACCTCTTCGTCAGCGGCAACGATTACCCAAGTGAAGCAAGGAAGAATCATAAGCACGCACAAAATTACAGCCAAAATTTTCTTTTTCATATGTACTCCTTGTACCTTTATAATATTTCTCTATTGTGTATTTTAACATATTATAGGCATAAAAGCAAGGCTTTTTTGTAAATTTTTCATTAATTGTATAAAATGCGTATACGCGCATATAATAAAAATAAGGTCATTGTAACAGCGCTGACCCCGTTGGGGCGCTGAATCCATTAGGATTTTACAACGACCTTTTTTATTTGAAATATTTTTTCGCCTGCTCGGTATCTATTGCGATTTGAGCCTTTAATTCATCTATTGTTTCAAATTGCTTTTCTTCCCTTAAAAACTTATAAAAATTCACCTTTACATATGAGCCATAAAGAACGCCGTCAAATCCAATTATGTGAGTTTCCAAATTAAGCTCATGCGAGTCTTGAACACTTGGTCGCACACCAACATTTGTAATAGATGGATAAACATCCTCGCCTATTTCGCATTCGGTAATATAAACTCCGTTTTTAGGGAGAACCTTGTTTTTAGGGAATTTTTGATTTACGGTTGGAAATCCAATTTTTGTGCCAAGCCGCTTCCCACTTTCAATTTTGGCATAGATGCTATAATTTGAGCCAAATTTATATAGCTTTTCGACCTCTCCGTTTTCAACAAGTGAGCGCAAAAGTGTCGAGCTAACGGTTTCATTTTCGGCGATGGTTTTTTCGCAAATTATGACACTTCCCCCGTTGTTTTTTAAAAAACAGCTTCTCAGTGCATCGCAGTCGGCAGATGCCCCCTTGCCGAATCTATAATTATATCCGCACGATGCACCAACTGCATTTAGTTTATCAATTAGTATGTTTTCAACAAACTCTGAAGGCGTCAAGTCCTTGATGTTTTCGAATCTTTCAAGAACTATATAATCTATGCCAAGCTTGGAAATAGCTTTGATTTTTTCTTCAAGAGTGTATATTTGTTTTGAATCCGTCTTGGGCGCCTCATAAAACGTATATGCTACAGATTTTACACCAAGCCTTTTAGCTTCATAAAAAGCATTTGCAAGTACCCTTTGGTGCGCCAAGTGACATCCGTCAAATGTGCCGAGGGCGACTACTGTTTTTTCATTTACATCGGACTTTGCCATTGTTTTTAAATTTATGATTTCCATTTTGCCCTCCTTTCGATTCTTGCAACAAATTACTTTATATATTATACATTATTTTTTCAAAAAAACCAAGTAAAATATCAATTTTTTAACACAAAACGCATTTTTTGTGATATTATAGATGTATCTTTTAGTTTATATTTAATACTTAAAGGGAGGTTATATGAAAAAAAGCAAATTTGGGCTATTAAAGAGATTCATCCCTTATTACAAAAAATACAAATGGAT
>JAZNFR010000280.1:0-2824 GCA_045576055.1 Eubacteriales bacterium | reverse complement strand
ATTGTAGACCTTGAAGACGAAATGAAAAAGAGCTTTGTTACTGCATTTAACGCAATTAATGAGAACTTTAATATCGTATTTAAGGAGCTATTTGGTGGTGGACATGCCGAGCTTTCATTGAATGATGAAAATGATGTTCTTAACTGTGGTATTGAAATTAAGGCTGCGCCTCCAGGTAAGGTTATAAAAAGCTTGATGCTTTTGTCTGGTGGTGAGCAGGCGTTTGTTGCGATAGCATTATTATTTGCTATTCTTAAGGTTAATCCAACACCATTCTGCGTATTTGACGAAATTGAGGCTGCCCTTGATGATGTTAACGTAAACAGATTTGGTCAATACATCAAACGTTATTCAAAGCAGACACAGTTTATTATAATTACTCACCGTCGTGGTACGATGGAAATAGCTGATAGACTTTATGGTGTAACTATGCCACAAAAGGGTATTTCCAAGGTTCTTACTATGGATATTAACGACGTTGGTAAGGACAAAATTTTAGCAGAAAACAAAGATAACAAAGGAGCATAAAGGTGTCATTTTTTGATAAATTAAAAAAAGGCTTACAAAAGACGAAAAATGCAATGATTATGCCTTTTGCAAGCATATTTGGTTCACGTCGTAAAATCGATGACGATTTACTTGAAGAGCTTGAGGAGATTCTTTTTTGCGCCGATGTTGGTGCTCAAACTACTGAAGAGATAATCGATGAACTAAAGGCAAAAGTAAAGGAAAACAAAATCAAAGATACTGATGACATAAAGGTTGAACTTAAAAGGATAATGAAGGACATTGTTGGTGTGGGTGGAGAAATTAATTTCTGCAATGGTATAACAGTTGTCTTAGTTATTGGTGTAAATGGTGTTGGTAAAACAACATCTATCGGAAAGATTTCCGCATCTCTAAAGAGACAGGGAAAAAAGGTTGTTGTTGCAGCTGCTGATACCTTTAGAGCTGCCGCTATCGACCAGCTAAACGTTTGGACAGATAGAGCAGGTGTAGATCTGATTAAGCATACTGAAGGCTCTGACCCAGCAGCTGTTGTTTTTGACGCAATAAATGCGGCTAAAAAGCGTAATGCTGACGTTTTGATAATCGATACAGCAGGAAGACTTCACAATAAGAAGAACCTAATGAATGAGCTTTCTAAGATTGATAGAGTAATATCGAGAGAATTGCCTGATTCAACTAGAGAAACATTACTTGTACTTGATTCTACAACAGGTCAAAATGCTGTAAATCAAGCAAAAGAATTCAAAAATGCAGCAGACATTACAGGTATTGTTTTGACTAAGCTTGATGGTACTGCAAAGGGTGGAATTGTATTTTCAATAAAAAATGAGCTTGATATTCCTGTTAAGTTCATCGGAGTTGGCGAATGTATTGACGATATGGAGAAATTCAACGCAGACGACTTTGTAAATGCGTTATTCGAATAATTATGATTAAATTAGTATTAGCAACTAGAAACAAAAACAAAATTCACGAGCTAAAAACATTTTTCAAAGAGCTTTCTGATCTTGATATTGCTGTTTTATCTCTTGATGATATAGGTTATTATGGCGAGATTGACGAAAGTGGAACAACCTTTGAGGAAAATGCTATTTCTAAGGCTTCCGTTCCTGCCAAATTAGGATATATTGGAATTGCTGATGACTCGGGAATTTGCGTTGACGCGCTTGATGGTGCGCCTGGAATATATTCCGCAAGGTTTTCAGGCGGAAACGATGAGGACAATAACGATTTACTTCTTGAAAAGCTCGAGGGTAAAGAAAATAGAAATGCAAAATATGTATGTGCTATGGCTTGCGTGTTTCCTGACCATATAAATGACTTCACAGTAAGAGGTGAATGCTTTGGTAAAATTCTAACAAAGCGTGTTGGTACAGGAGGCTTTGGATATGACCCACTGTTTTATTTCGAGCCATTCGGCAAAACATTTGCCGAGGTTGAGCTATCTAGGAAAAATCAAGTTAGCCACAGGGCAGTTGCAATGCGATTATTAATTGAAAAACTAACAAAGGTATTAAAATGACAAGTAAACAACGTTCATATTTAAAGAGCCTTGCTGTTAATTTGGATACAATTTTCCAAGTTGGCAAGGGTGGTATTACTGACGAGCTCTGTAATCAACTATTAAATGCTTTAAATGCAAGAGAATTGATTAAAATCAAAATTCTAGAAAATTCACCTATATCTGCAAAGGATGCATCAATAGAGATAGCTGAAAACATAGGTGCTGAGGTAGTACAAGTAATCGGTACTAAAATAGTGCTTTTTAGAGTGTCAGATAACGAAAAAAATAGAAAAATTGATTTGAAGAAAATAAAATGAGAATAGGTATTTTTGGTGGGACTTTTGATCCTCCGCATTTAGGTCATATTGGCGCTTGTCAGGCTTTTCTTGACTTTATTGATCTTGATTCTTTGTATGTCATGCCTGCTTTCATTCCGCCACACAAGATGGTTAATTCAGGCACTAGCGCAAGTGATAGACTTAAAATGGTGGATATTGCTTTTGGTTCTTTATCGAACAAAATAATTGTTTCTGATTTAGAGTATAAAAGAGAAGGTAAAAGCTATACTGCGCACACCTTGAAGTATTTTAAAGAAAAGTATAGTGATATAGAAATTTTCTTTCTTTGTGGAACCGATATGATTCTTACAATGGATATGTGGTATTCTCCTGAATACATTTTTGACAATGCAAAAATTGTTTATGTAAGACGTGAAGCCGATCCTGAAATTACAAAAAGAATCGAAGAAAAGTGCAGAATATACAAAGAAAAATACAATGCCGAAATACTTTTTTTAGATTTAAATACAAG
>JAZNFR010000279.1:0-2089 GCA_045576055.1 Eubacteriales bacterium | reverse complement strand
TCCTAAGACCGCTTGGCCTCCGACTTCTCCCGTTTGGATTAACAAATTGATCTGCGATGTTGATTTGGTTATTATGACTGGCACCATCGTACATCACTTCTTCGCTGGCTTTGGCGGTGGTCGTAAAGCAATTTTACCGGGCGTATCTGCAATGGAAACTGTACGCGGAAATCACAGCCTTATGATGAGTCCCAATTCCCAACTTGGCAAACTTCATGGTAATCCGGTTTATGATGACCAAATGGAAGGAGTGCGCCTCTTTGCGAAAGAACATAACCTTTTCTTGTTCAACGCAATTTTGTACGCTAAAAAAGAATTTGTTAAGATTTTTGCTGGCGACTGGGATAGTGCTCACATTGAAGCCTGCAAATTTGTAGATAAAGTTTATGGCGTAGAAATTGATGAACCTGCAGACGTGGTTATTGCTTCCTGCGGTGGTTACCCCAAAGATATCAACGTTTACCAATTGCAAAAAACCATGGACAACGCTTGGTGCGCAGTTAAAGAAGGCGGCGTTGTAATCATCATCGGCGAATGTGAAGAAGGTAGCGGTAGTGCTGCTCTGGAAAAAGCTTTGCAAGAAAATCCGTCTCCTGATGCAATCAAAGCTCAATTAGAAAAGAATTTTGTTATCGGTGCACATAAAGCTTTTGCAATTACCCGCTTGATGAAAAAAGCAAAATTCATTCTTGTTTCTGCTCTCGATAAAAAGATTGCAAAAGAGTTGCTTTTTGAAGCAGTTGATACCGTTGATGAAGCAATTAAACTGGCAGAAAAGAATGTTGGTACAGACTATAAAGTGGTGTTAATGCCTCAAGGAAGCCTGACTGTTCCGCTGTTAAAAAAAGTTTAAAAATGCCGAAAAATGGCTAAAATACGTGGTTTTTTCCTTGCCTTAAAGATTTTTTTGGTCTATAATATGTGGTGTTGACGGTGCCTTTGGCATTATGAATACACTATGAACTTATAGGTTAAAAAAGGAGAGGGTTTTGTTGAAAATGGATATAGATTATAAAGCCATTGGTATGAGAATTAAGGCGGCTCGTGTTCGTAAAGGTGTTACTCAAGGTAACATTGCGAAGATTACCGGCTTGTCCACTCCTCATATCAGTAACATAGAAACTGGTAACACTAAATTAGGCTTGCCGACTATCATCCATTTAGCTAATGTATTAGATGTTTCTGTAGACGAATTGTTGTGCGATAACATTCACCGCAGTGAAAGAATTTTCCACAACGAATTGTCCGACTTGTTACAAGATTGCTCCGTTGATGAATTGCACATCATTGCGGAATTAGCAAAGGTAGTAAAAAAATCTGGTATCAATAGCGTTAAAAAAACAAGAGGTCGCAAAAGCAAAAAAGCTTTGGCTGAATAAATCACAGGCTGACATAGCTCAGTCGGTAGAGCAACTGATTCGTAATCAGTAGGTCGCGTGTTCAAGTCACGTTGTCAGCTCCACTGAAGATTACGCCCGCACGAAAGTGTGGGCGTTTTTACTTGCAATTTCTAGCGCATACGATTATAATAGCAGTGCAACAAAATAACAGACAGTTCGTGACCATCCTGTCTTTAAACAAAACTACGGAAAGGAAATAATAAGGGTGCCGTAGTGTGCCCTTTTTTATTTTGGTGAATTTGATGAGCAACGAAGCACTATTGATTTTAAATTTAATTGTTGTTTATAGTAGCGTCATTTTGTGGCACTACCTCTTTAAAGAAAAAGGCTTGTACTGCTGGACGGTGCTTGCTACCATTGCTGCTAATATCGAGGTAATGATTTTGGTTGAAGCCTTTGGTATGCAGCAAACATTGGGGAACATTCTCTTTGCTTCCACCTTTTTGGTGACGGATATTTTAAGTGAGCTGTATGGTAAGAAGCAGGCGAATACCGCAGTTAATATTGGTATTTTATCTTCTGTAACTTTTATTGTACTCTCCCAATTTTGGCTACACTACGTTCCTGCGCCGGAAGATATTGTTTTTCCTCATATTGTCGCAGTTTTTACCAACACTCCGCGCATTATGCTGATGGGACTTTTGGTTTATGCCATTGTACAGAAATTTGACGTGTGGCTTTATCATTGG
>JAZNFR010000278.1:0-3402 GCA_045576055.1 Eubacteriales bacterium | reverse complement strand
GAAGGAGATGGCTATGTCAAAAATAGTAGGTATTATTTGTGAATACAATCCATTTCATCTAGGTCATAAGTATCAAATTGATAAAATCAGAGAAGAAATACCAGATGCAAAAATTGTTGCAATTATGTCAGGAAACACAGTTCAACGTGGCGAATTTGCTATTATTGACAAGCATAAAAGGGCAGAAATTGCACTTGAAAATGGTGTAGACCTAGTTTTAGAAGTGCCGTTTCCTTATTCAACATCTACCGCAGAAATTTTTGCAAACGCAGGTGTTGAAATTGCCTCAAAATGTGGGTGCAATTATTTATATTTTGGAACAGAGAACTGTGATATTCATTATCTTGAAATGTTAGCATCGGCTTCAAACTCGCGCGAGTTTGAGAATGCTTTAAAAAGGCATCTTCAAAATAAACGTCAAAGCTATATTGTTGCAAAGCAAAAGGCACTTATGGATATGGGATTTGACAAGATGCTTTTAGCAAACGATATGCTTGGGGTTGAATACATCCGTGCAATCAGAAAAAAGAAGGCAAAAATCACCCCTCGTGCCATCCCTCGCGTTGGTGCAGGATATAACGATAAATCCAAGGGCAAAATTATGTCAGCCTCTGCAATTCGTGATAACTTTTACGAAAATGGAAGCTTCATAAGTGTGCCAAAAAGCTCGGTTTATAAGGCTGCTATTAAAGCTGAACAAACATTGTCACTAGAAAAAGCATACGATTTTTTGCATCGTATGGCGCTCATCATTCCTCGTGAAAAATTTGACAAGGTATTTGATTCCTCGCCTGAAATAGGCGCACTTATTAAGGATAGTGCAAACGCTTCAAAAAACGGGGAAGAATTCTTTAGTAAAATTACTTCAAAATCGTTCACATTTGCGCGTGTAAGACGCATTTTGCTTTATGCACTTTATGATATTCTAGAGATTGACAAATCTCCTAAATTCGCCTTTTTATTAGGCTTTAATTCAAATGGTAGAGAAGTCTTAAATAGTATGAAAAAGGGAAAATTTGCAATAGTAACTAAGCATTCTGATGCTAAGTGGCTGGGTATTGAATCTAATGTTAATCTAGTATTTGAGGTTGACAAGCTTTATAAAACACTTTTAAAATCACCAGAAGCGCTTGACACTGTATATAAAACAACACCAATAATCAAATAAAAAAACGGGCTAGAATTAGCCCGTTTTTTTATCATCTTACGTGATGATTTTCGACTTCTTCGTTTGTAAGACTTTCTCTGAATAGAAGAGATACACACCAAAGGGCACTAAGTGCAACTAAAACAAAAACAATTCTTGCACCAATGGAATCTGTACCACCAAAAATCCAACCAACGATATCAAAGCTGAACAGACCAACGCTACCCCAGTTGATACCGCCAATGATAAGGATTGATAGCACGATTTTGTCTATGATCATTATCATAAGAAATTTCCTCCATAAATTATGAACATAAAGTTCAATGATATTTTTTGCAAAATCAAGTTATATATTCAGTAAAATCACTTCAAAAATTTTCCTGACAAGCAATTTTCCATAATTATTCAAATATGATTTAGCGAGGTGATGATATGGGTATATTTTCAATGATTTTACACATCGCATTTATGATTCTAGGCGTTGAGCCAGTACAAAAATTTCCGCCAGCTCTTTCAAAGGAGGATGAGGAAAAATACTTTTTGCTACACTCACAAGGCGATAAAAAGGCAAGAGAAAAATTAATAGAGCACAATTTAAGATTAGTAGCTCACATTGTTAGAAAATATTACATGTCAAATAAGAATACTGAAGACTTAATTTCGGTAGGAACAATAGGCTTAGTAAAAGCTGTTGATAGCTTTAATTCAGCCAACGGAGCCCGCTTTGCAACATATGCAGCTAAATGCATTCAAAACGAAATATTAATGCTTTTTAGAAGCCAAAAAAAGCTCGGATGCGAGGTTTCATTAAATGAAACAATAGATATTGACAAGGATGGAAATCCATTAACATATTTAGATATCATTAGCACAGAGGACACAATAGTTGAGGACCTTGACAAAAAAATACAAATAACAAAAGCATTGTCTTTTATAAGAGATAATTTAGATGAGCGTGAAAAGCAAATCTTAATAATGAGATATGGACTTGGAAATACCGAGGCATATACCCAAAGAGAGGTTGCAATAATGTTAGGTATTTCAAGATCTTATGTGTCTAGAATTGAAAAGTCCGCACTTGAAAAAATAAATAAATATTTATGTAGTGAAGGTTGATTTTTCCTTAATTATAGTATATAATATATAATTGCAGTATTATGTACTTATTTATACTATTGTATATTTGGGAGAAAAAATGGTAAGAATTACGGACGTTTTACCAGGCTCAATAGCAGCTGAGCTTGGGATTGAAAAGGGCGATTTTTTGATTAGCATTAACGGCTTTTCTATAAATGATGTCTTAGATTATAGATTTTATCTAACAGAGGAAGAAATAACCGTTGAAATTAAACGCGATGAAAAAACACAGCTTTTTGATATTGAAAAGGATGAATATGAGGATTTAGGCCTAGATTTTGAAACACCACTTATGGACAAAAAGCACTCATGTCAAAACAAATGTGTTTTTTGCTTCATTGATCAATTACCAAAGGGCTTGCGCAAAACACTATACTTCAAAGATGATGACGCGCGCTTATCCTTTTTACACGGAAATTACATAACACTTACCAATTTAAAGCAAGAAGATGTTGATAGAATTATAAAAATGCATATTTCACCGATTAATGTGTCGGTGCATACCACTAATCCTGAATTAAGATGTAAAATGATGCATAATAAACGCGCGGGCGAAACACTTGCATATTTGGAGCAGCTATCCGCACACGGAATAAAAATCAATGCGCAAATTGTGTCGTGTAGAGATATAAACGACGGGGAAGAGCTTGTACGTACATTGAACGATCTAGCAAAGCTTTACCCAAGCCTTTCAAGCGTTGCAGTGGTTCCATCTGGAATTACTAAGTTTAGAGAAGGCTTGTATCCCTTAATGCCTTATGACAAAGAATCTTCAAGTAAGGTTATAACCTTGGTTGAAGAAACAAATGAAAAATATGCTAAAGAATTTGGCAGAAATATCTTTTTTGCATCAGATGAGTTTTATCTTATGGCGGAAAAGGAATTACCAAGTGATGAGTATTATGAGGACTATTCTCAGCTTGATAATGGCGTTGGCATGATTCGTTCATTTGAGTGTGAGGCAGATATTTTAATAAAGTCGCTTACAAAGGAAGATTTTGAATCCGTGCGCAATATTAGTATTGCAACAGGAGAAAGCGCTTATGACTTGATTACACATATTGTAAACAAGGTTCAAAATAAATGTAAAAATGTAAGCTGTAATGTTTATAAAATTA
>JAZNFR010000277.1:0-2478 GCA_045576055.1 Eubacteriales bacterium | reverse complement strand
GGCATTGAATTTATGCCAACAGGTGGTATTAACGACGAAAATATGCTTGATTACCTCGCATTTGGCAAGATTATCGCTTGTGGTGGTAGCTTTATGGTTAAGGATTCCTTAATTGAGGCTGGCAACTTCGAGGAAATCACTCGCTTGACAAAGAATGCAGTTATGAAAATGCTCGGCTTCAAGCTCGCTCACGTTGGCATCAACTGTGAAAATAAAGACGAGGCAACAAAGGGCGCAAAGCTTCTTTGCACACTCTTTGGTCTTGAATATAAGGAGGGCAACTCCTCCACATTTGCAGGGGCTGAATACGAGCTTATGCACGCGCCATACCTTGGCAAAAACGGACACATCGCAATTTCAACAAACTTTGCAAATCGCGCAAAGGCATATCTTGAAAAGCAAGGCATTGAATTTAACGATGCAACCGCAAAATATGATGCAAAGGGCAATTTGAAGGTTATTTACTTAAAGGACGAAATTTGTGGCTTTGCAATTCACCTAGTGGAGAAAAAATAATTTATGTTTAATAGATTAAACGAGGCTGAAAAGCGCTATCTTGAAATCGAGGGTGCGCTTGCCGACCCCGAAATAGCCGGCAATCAAGCCGAATTTACCAAAGCAATGAGGGAGTACAAAAGCTTAACTCCTGTTATTGAAAAATATAGAGAATACAAAAAAACCGTTTCCGACCTTGAGGGCGCTAAGTCCATAATGGACGAGGAAAGTGGAGAAATGTATGATCTTGCCGTTGAGGAATATAAGGACTGTAAGGAAAGAATCGCTATAATTGAGGAAGAGCTCAAGTTTCTTCTAATCCCTAAGGACCCTAATGACGACAAAAACGTTGTCGTTGAAATAAGAGCTGGTGCAGGTGGCGAGGAGGCTGCTTTATTTGCCTCGGTTCTATATCGTATGTATTCGATGTACGCAGATTCAAACGGCTTTAAAACCGAGCTTACAGGCTTTAACGAAACTGGTCTTGGTGGTTTCAAGGAGGTTACCTTCCTAATTTCTGGTGAGGGCGCATATTCTCGCTTCAAATTTGAGAGTGGCGTGCACAGAGTTCAAAGAGTTCCAGAAACTGAAACACAGGGTAGAATCCATACCTCAACTGCAACCGTTGCAGTTCTTCCAGAGGCTGAGGATGTTGAGGTTGAGCTCAATATGAGCGACGTTACAGTTGAAACCTGCAAGAGTAGTGGCGCAGGTGGTCAGCACGTAAATAAAACAGAAAGTGCTATTCGTCTTATACACAAGCCAACTGGTATAGTTGTTGAGTGTCAGGACGAGCGTAGCCAATTCAAAAATAAAGATAAAGCATTTAAGATTCTTCGCGCAAAGCTTTATGATATGAAGCAACAGGAGCAAAGCGACAAAATCGCATCCGAGCGTAAGAGTCAGGTTGGTACAGGCGACCGTAGTGAAAGAATTAGAACCTACAACTACCCACAGGGCAGAGTTACCGACCATAGAATCGGCTTTACAATCTACTCGCTTGAAGCTTTTTTAAATGGCGACATTGGTGAAATGCTTGAAAAGCTAGCAACTGCCGATGCTGCAGAAAAGCTAAAGGGCGAACAGAATAATTAAAAAACAGGAGAGGGAAATGGAAACTAAAATCTTCAAGGTTACAAAATACGACTTGGATATTTTAAAAGAAGCAAGTGAACTGCTAAACAGTGGCAAGCTTGTGGCTTTTCCCACCGAAACTGTTTATGGCTTAGGCGCAAATGCCTATGATAGTGAGGCTTGTAAAAGCATATTCTTAGCAAAGGGCAGACCAAGCGACAATCCTTTGATTGTGCATGTTTCAAACCCCGAGGATGCCGAAAATATTGCATATACCTGCCCACTTTATTATGAGCTTGCAAAAAGGTTTATGCCAGGTCCTTTGACAGTTATTTTACCTAAAAAGGACATAATACCTAGTGAGGTAACGGCAGGACTTGATACAGTAGCGATTAGATGCCCCAAAAACGAGGTGGCAAACAAGCTTATTGAGATTGCTGGTATTCCAATTGCTGCACCATCAGCAAACTCGTCGGGTAAGCCGTCGCCCACAAGTGCAAAGCACGTGTACGATGACTTGAATGGCAAAATTCCTATGATACTCGACGGGGGCGATTCCGAGTTTGGTGTTGAATCAACCGTTATTACAATTAAGGATGATGTAATAACAATTCTTCGTCCAGGCTCTATTACACCTAAAATGCTTGAGGGAGTGTCTAAAAACGTTCAAATCGCATCAGCCGTTAAGGAAGAATTAAAGGCAAACGAGCAGGCGCTTTCCCCTGGTATGAAATATAAGCATTACGCACCCGAAACACAAGCCTTTCTGGTTGAGGGTGAAAGCAATTCTTTTATTGAATTTGTAAATGCTAAAACCAATTGCGCGGCAATTTGCTTTGAAGAAGAATATAATGACATTAATGTGCTAAAAATCAGTTATGGCTCAAAATGCAATGCAAGCACACTGGC
>JAZNFR010000276.1:0-10256 GCA_045576055.1 Eubacteriales bacterium | reverse complement strand
TACAAACATTCAAGGACGCTTTTGCATTTGTAAGATCGTATGTTTCAATATATCTTAATGCAAACCTATCGTATTCAGGATAGTCTATTGATACTATTTTATCAATCTCAAGTCTTTTGCTACTATTTTGTGTTCCATCTGTTTCAGGATGAATTTCGTATTTTTTTTCAATCAAAAGGTCATTATCTCTATTTTTGATCGTTAAAATGCCATCAATCTTATATGAATACGCGTATTCTATATCGTTTGCGTCCATATTTAATTCATAATCAAAAAATATCGATATTTCCTTGATAAGCTCGGATACGTATGCTTGACCACCATCAAGAATAGATGTGTCATAGAACTCGTCATCATATTGAATAACGTAATACTCAGCTGCGCCGTTTTCAGTGTACTCTACATAATGGCTCTTATTTAACTGGTAATAAGTAAACAATGATAAAACAATATCTAGTGCCAAAACTATAGCAACTATAGCTTGAACAATTATCCACATGCGTCTATTTCTTATATAATCCTGTCGTTTTTTCTTCTCAGCCTCTGACATACTATCCTCCTTTCTTATCGTTATGTTATTTTATAGTTATCTTTCAAATAGGCTCCTTAACCATAGTGTTGGGTAACCGATATATGATATTTTAAATTTAGTTATTCCTATTATATCGCTACTTGTTCTGTATCCGGCGTCGAGGTCGTCATTTGCGTCTCCCTTGGTGTAATATCTTGTAACACCGTTTATGCGCTCAATATCAACGACTCTATGAATAACAGCAACCTTGTCCTTTTCAAAGACAATAATCTGCCCCTCTTCAATTTTTTCGCCATCATATCTTTCGTAAATTATAGTATCGCCCACGTTTATTTCGCCCGTCATACTGCCGGAGCCGATAACAAGTGCGCCGAATCTAAATTTACATGAAATAAGCATTACTATTGAAATCATAAGAGCTGCCATCAAAGCATAGCCCACATAACGCCAACCGCTCTTTTGCTTTACTGCCTTTTGTGGCTTTTTCTCGAACAATGATCTAATAAAAAGATAAAGCACTATCGGAGTCAAAATATCTATAAGAGCTAAAATAGCATCTGGAATATTGGCAATTCTTGCAAATATGTATGGATAAAGTGTTATTATCAGTCTAAATGGAATAACGGAAATTGCACCGTAATTTTTTGACAAATACTGATATAAAATTCCACCAACAACAGCAGGAAATAATGTCATACCCACCATTTCCATAAACTCGCTGAAGATATCTACCTGCCATAAATTTGAAACAAGCGTAAGCTCAGAAAGCAACGGAATCAGGTATGCAAATACCGATGTTAGCTTTTTCTCTTGTGATAAGAGCGATCTTCTTATGATTTCAGAAGAAATGATTACTGCCGATATGGGCAAAATAAATCTAAAAAATGAATTAAAGCTAAAGCCTAAATACTTATAGTATCCAAAATAAATACCAAGCAAATAAACGAGCATTAGATAAAGGAATGCGGACACAGCCATAATAAGTGTAACCGTACCTTTATTAATTGACAAAACGCCACGTTTTCTAAGCAAAAGCAATGTTATTACCATAGCCGGCAACAGCAAAATTGCAGCAATGATCCTGCTGCTGCCTACACTAGGTACTAAAAACGTAAAAAGGAGGGCGCAAAAAAGCCCAATCGACAGAAAATACGATTTTCTTGTATCAGGGGTCAATTAAGAGCCCTCCCTTCACTAAGTCTTAATTAAAAGCTTATGCGTTAACTGCCTCTGCCTTTAACTCAACGATGAATGAACCACTTACAGATTCTTTAGGTGTGTTCTTCAATGAAACAGTAACGGTAATTGTTGCTTCGCCATTAGCATCTAACGGTTGAGCTGCATCCCAGTCTGTATCAATTTCGAAAAGGTCAGTATCACCAACAGTAACTGCGCATGTAGTTACACTGATTGTAGCATCAAGGTCGCCTTCATTCTTAACCTTAAAGGTAAATGATGCGCTGTCGCCTTGACCACTAAGATTGTTAGCGGTAAATGATGCCTTGTTATCATCGTTAATGTTTACGTTTGCTGTGTTGCCGGCTTCAAGAGCATTTGCTTCTGTAAACTTAATATCGGTTTTGAATGCAGAGTCAGGATTAACATCTGCCTTACCTGTGATATCGAGAGTTGTTGAAACTGCTGCGAAACCAACACCAAGAACCATTACAGCAACGAGCAAAAATGCGATAACAATACTTCTTCTTGCCTTCATATTGAATCCTCCTTACAAAACTCATATAAAAATTAGGCACTTGTATGCCCGTTAATATATGGCATTTCCATTATATCACTTAAATAATTTATTTTAATTTTTATTCTAAACTCGAATGATTTATTTGTTGACATGAAAATTAATATTTTCAGATAATTCTATGCAGTTGACCCGACAGGAAAAGGACAGAGAATGCTTTTACACTCTCTGTCCTCTTTTTGCAAATGTTATTATATGTTATTTCAGCTTGTGCCAAATCCACATCATAGCTTGGTGTAGCCAATTATAGCTCTAAGCTCTCCGCAGGCAATAACAAATGCGCGATGTCCGACACTATGCTTATACTATAAATTTTCTGTTAAGCTTTTTAAAAGTGCGATTTCGCGAGCGTAACCATCGAGGTCGTTTGGCGTTTCCAAGATTATTGGCAATTTAGCGACAACGGGATGGGTAATTGCCTTAAGAATACCGTCAATTGTCAAGTAGCCCTCGCCGATTTTTTCGTGCCTGTCCTTGTGTGCGCCTAATGGGTTTTTGGAGTCATTAAGGTGAATTGCTCTTAATCTATCAAAACCGATTATTTTATCAAATTCCTCTAAAACTGAATAAAAGCTATTTGTAACATCATAGCCACCGTCATTTATATGACAGGTGTCCAGGCAAACGCCGACACGCGCCTTATTCTCGGTTTTTTCAATAATACTTGCTATTTCTTCAAAGGTTTTGCCAATTTCCGATCCTTTACCTGCCATTGTCTCAATAAGTGCTATTGTTTTTTCGCTCTTATCAAGAATTGAGTTTAAGGTGTCAGCAGTTTTTAAAATGCCGATTTCAGCGCCCTGCTGCACATGTGAGCCTGGGTGAAAATTATAAAGTGCGCCTGGGATTTTATCAAGCAGAATCATATCCTCAGCCATTGTGCGCTTTGTGTAATCTCTTATGCCCTCATCAGCTGCACAAGGATTGAATGTATATGGTGCATGAGCGACAATGGGTGCAAAATTATTTTCCTCCATTATTTTTACAAGTCCTTGTATGTCGCTATCAGATGGAATCTTTACCGAGCCGCCGCGTGGGTTTCTTGTGAAGAATTGGAAGGTATTAGCGCCGATTGAAAGTGCTGTTTCTCCCATTTTTGTGTAGCCACCAGAAACAGAAAGATGGCAACCTAAATTAAGCTTCATTTTACTTCTCCATTTCCAAATCAAGGTGGGGATTTGCCCCACCCTGTGTCTATTTTAGATTACAAAATCAAATTCAAAATCGTACATAGAAACCGAGTCACCATCTTGACAACCAGCTTCCTTTAATTTGTCAATAACGCCACTTTTAAGAAGGACTCTTTGGAAGAACATTAAAGATTCTCTATCTTCAAAATTAACCTGTCCAACAAGGTTATAGAGCCACTCGCCCTCAACCACATATGTTCCATCAGAATCCTTAGTGATTGTAACTGCGTGGTCATCCTCCTCGTTATACATTGCATCCTCTTCGGTATACTCTGCCTCATAAATAGTAAGAGGTGGAATTTCCTCAAGCATTTTTGCAATTTTATCAACAAGAATTTCGGTGTTTTCACCGGTATATGCAGAAATATAGATTAAATCCCAGCCGTTTTCCTTAACAAATTTTTCAAATGCCGGCACATCAACAATTTCTCTATCCAAGGAATCAACCTTGTTTGCAACAATTATACGAGGTCTTTCTGCAAGCTCAGGCGAGAACTTTTTCAGCTCCTCATCAATTGTCACAATATCATCAACTGGATTTCTGCCCTCGATGCATGAAATATCAACTACTTGAACGAGCAAACGGCATCTTTCAACGTGACGAAGGAATGCATGTCCAAGACCTGCGCCCTCTGAAGCACCTTCGATAAGTCCAGGAATATCAGCCATAACAAAGCCGTAACCATCTCTTATATTAACCACACCTAAGTTTGGTGAAAGTGTTGTGAAATGGTAATCTGCAATCTTGGGATTTGCATCACTTACCGCTGCTAGGAGCGAAGATTTTCCTGCACTCGGAAGACCAACAAGTCCAACATCTGCAAGCATTTTAAGTTCAAGAGTTAGTTCCCACTCTTGTCCCTTAGTACCACTTTTTGCAAACATAGGAATTTGTCTTGTCGGGGTTGCGAAATGCCTGTTGCCCCAGCCACCACGGCCACCTTTGGCGCATATCCAATCCTCGCACATAGACATATCCTTTAAAATTTTGCCTGTTTTTTCATCTTTGATGAGAGTTCCCTCTGGAACCTTGATTATAATATCCTCGCCGTTTTTGCCGTGGAATTTAGCACCCTTGCCATCGCCACCATTTTCAGCGACAAATTTTCTTTTATACCTAAAGGAAAGAAGTGTGTTTGTTCCCTTGTCTATTTGGAAAATAACATTTCCTCCGTGACCGCCGTCACCGCCATCCGGGCCACCCTTGGCAACGTATTTTTCACGTCTAAATGAGACGCAACCGTTTCCACCATTTCCTGCCTTAACATAAATTTTTACTTTATCTATAAACATTGTTTTGCCCTAACGACTATACTCTATCGTCGTCATCCTCGTCATCACTATATATTGATTTTTTCTTGGTTTTAATTTTTAATTGGTGAATTTTGTTTTTAGTTTTGGACTTTAACTTTTTAGGTGCACGAACATATTTTCTATTCTTGCTAAATTCACGATACTCATCCTCTGCAAGCTCTACCTCAACAAATGCATTTGAATAATCGCTTCTCGTTACCATTTGGGTATGGATTTCGCGTTCAATTTTAATGTATGCAAACGAAAGAGCCATACAAACGATACTTAAAAGCATTATTTTTTGATCGTGCCATACGTTTTCAAAAATGCCTGTTACAAATATACCAAGAAGCGCACAGAAGCCTGCTGAACAGTATATTTTTCTATGTCTGCCCTTTTCTTTTGCACAGTAAGAAAAAACAAGTCTAGCAAACATAGCAGCACAAGCTACGAAAAGAATAGCCATAATTATTCCATATTCAAGCAGAAGCTGAACAACAAAGCTATCATACTCCTGAGCTGCGCCAATGCCACGTCCCAAAGGAGAATCAAGCCAAGCAAGGAATCCATCCTTTAGCTCTAAGAGCTTTCCTTCTATATCAAGGGCTCTAAACGCATCAAAGGAATTCAAGAAGTTTACTACTTCTCTATTATTGCGCAAAGCAAAATACAATAGAATTGGTGTTGCTATTACGATTAGTGCTAGATACATATAGTTTTTATTGCGAATTATTAGCAATAGTAAAACCGCTACAACAATACCAATTATAGCTGCATTAGAACGAGCAAATACCAAGCCTAATGTTAAAACAACTGCGATAAAGAAGCCACCAAATTTCATAGTATCTCGTCTGTCTGCAAAAATATGGACTAGAGCAAATGGAATAGCTATAACCATATAGTATGCAAACGCACTGTTGGTAGTAAATAGGGAGCAAACGCTATTTTCGAATGCCGAAAAATCACCTAGCTTTGGTATATATACATATGCAAGACCTAAGCCAGCCTGGACAATACCTACCACTGCACAAATAAAGGCAGAAGAGGTGAGCGCAAAAATAGATCTTTTAAACCAATCCTTTGATCTAATTAAATTTGCTATTAAGAAATATGAAATTAAAATTATTAAATTGCTACCGATGGTTGGCAAAGAATTCAATGGATTTTGATAGTCAAGACCACAGAACATCATTCCGATAATTGCAAGTGTTGGCCAAATGTCAAAATACTCAAATGTAATAACTCTTTTATGAAGAATTACCTTAATCAAATAGCAGAAAGCGATATAAACAATTGTTATTTTAGTGATTAAAATATTAACAAACGGCATAGTAAATATAGTCAAAACTATACCAATTTCTGGAGTCCTAAATATTACATACGAAAATAGAATAACAGATAATCCGAATAAAACATATTCAGGCTTTTGGATGAAGTAAGAAAGTGTGCCAAGCCCTGCGCCAACAATAAATGCTAACATCGTGCTTGAAACACGTGGCTTTACTGCATTATCCTTTATTGCTTCAGAATCAACACCTAAAAAATCAAATACGATTCCTTTTAAGACTTTGTTTTCAAGAAACGCTCTAGCGAGTGATTTTCTTGAAAAAAGATATGGGAATGGAATGATTATTAAAAGTGCTGGCAAAATAAACATTGATATTGTTGCCGAGAATCCACCAAGAGTTAAAACCTTCAAGTAATTAAGAATAAGCATTGTTAAGGACACTATTCCCATACCAATAAATACAGTTGCATAATTGGATACTCTTATTCTTAAAAAAGCTTGATAAACGCATGGGATTATCCTTGCAAAAACATTGTTTTCAAGAGCTCTTGCTAAACCGTTTTTGCGAACACGTGTTTGTTTTTCCTTTTTAGTAATCTTATTAAATTTATCATTTGCCTTTTCGTAGCTAGTAAAATATCTACCGATAAAACTTTTGTTAAGTATTCCAAAGCACCACGCACTGAATTTACCAAGTGCAGTACGTTTTTTGCGCTTAATTACCACTTATATCGCCTCCGTTTGTCTTCTTATTTCTTTTGCTCACTCATATATTTTTTATATAAATCTGGGCGACGCTCCTTTGTTAATTCTAAAGACTTTTCAAGTCGCCATTTGTCAATATTTTCGTGATGTCCAGATAAGAGCACATCTGGCACATCCTTACCACGAAATGTACGTGGTCGTGTATACTGTGGATATTCTAAAAGCCCCGATGCTATACTTTCCTTTTCATAGCATTCCTTATCCGAAAGAACGCCAGGAGCTAGTCTTGAAACTGCATCAACTATTATGCAAGCAGGAATTTCACCACCAGTTAAAACATAATCGCCTATGGAAATTTCCTCAAGGGAAAGTTCGTCAATAACTCTTTGGTCTACTCCTTCGTAATGACCGCAAAGAATAATTAAATTGTCATACTCTGAAAGCTCTTTTGCAACCTCGTGATTGAAAATTCGTCCACGGGGTGAGGCATAAATAGCTTTTGTTTTGCCCTCTAGATTTTTTGTAACGGCTTCAAAGCAATCAACTATTGGTTGGGTAGACATAAGCATCCCCTTGCCACCACCATATGGGGTATCATCTGTTTTTTTATGCTTATCAAGAGTAAAATCGCGAATGTTATGCGACTCTATCTCAATATATCCATTTTGTGTTGCGCGTCCTATGATGCTCGAGCTAAGAACAGCATCAACGACCTCTGGAAACAGCGTTAAAATTTCAAATCTCATTAGTCAAGCATCCCCTCAATAGGTGTAATATATATTCCATCATCAAGCTTAATTTCTTTAACAAATTCAGGAACTACAGGAATATAAGCATCCGCCTTGTCTTCTCTTTTTACTACGTAAATATCTTGAGCGCCTTGATTTATTACTTCCTTTAAGGTGCCATATTTTTCGTTTGTTTCTGCATCAACGATTGGCAAACCGATAAGGTCGACAATAAAATAGTCATTCTCATCCTTCAAAATATCCTCTCGTTTAGCGTAAAGATATACGCTACGCATTTTTGTAACCTCTTCAGGCGTAGTAATGCCCTCAAGCGTTAAAAGTACGCTTGTTTTATAAGGAGCACATTTTAAAACCTTATATTCAACAAATGAATTGTTGTTTTTGATATATACCTTTGAAAGCTCCTCAAAAACATCATAGCTATCACAATATTGGTTTACTATCATAGCGCCTGTTATTCCGTGGGAGCGCATTATTTGTCCACATACTAAATATTCGTTTTTCATAGTTTCTCTCTTAAATCAATAGAAATTCATTGTATATTATATCATAATTAAAAATAAATATCAAGAGATTAGTTAATCTTATTATATAATATATTTTTGAAAAATTTTAAAAAAGGTATTGACAAGCACGTTTTCTTATGGTAAAATGTTTTCACCTCGCGAAGGGGTTCTTTTTTTGCGTCGTTTTTTGACAATAAAAAAGAGGGTGATTTCCCTTCTAACGAGGGAGGTACTGTGTACAGCGTACACAAATAATATTTAGGAGGTGCCGAAAAATGGCTAAGAATGAGGCAAGAGTTAAGGTTACTCTCGTTTGCTCCGAATGCAAACAACGTAACTACGACACAAAGAAAAACAAGAAGAACGACCCAGATCGACTTGAAATGAACAAGTTCTGTCGCTTCTGTCGTAAGCACACCTTGCACAAAGAATCTAAGTAAGGAGAACGTTATGGCTAACAACGAAACAAAAATCGAAAAAAAGAAGGCTCCTGGCAGAATTAGACGTTTCTTCTCATGGATTCGTAGAAAATTTAAGGAGCTTAAATCAGAGTGGAAAAAGATTTCTTGGGCTTCACCAAAATCTACATTTAAAAACTTCGCTCTCGTTTTAGTAATCGTAATCTGCTTTGCAGTTGTTATCGGTCTTATCGATGCAGTTACAAGACGTGGCGTTCTTGGAATTAACGAGTTATGCAACCAATTAATGCCTGGCATTATCTCAAAGTAATCTTTCGAGGTGAATTATGAGCGATTTTAACGAATTAAACGTTGGTCCAAGATGGTACATCATCCACACTTATACTGGTTACGAAAACAAAGTAAAGGCTACTATTGAAAGAGTAGTTGCTAACAGAAATCTTACGGATTTAATATTCGATGTTAAAATTCCTGTTATCACCTCAACCGTTGTTGATGCTAAGGGTAAGGAAAAAATTGTAGAAGAAAAATTACATCCTTCTTACGTTTTCATCAAAATGGTTATGAACGATCAAACATGGCACGCCGTTAGAAACATCAGCGGTGTTACAGGCTTCGTTGGCCCAGGATCCCGCCCTGTTCCACTAACTGACAAAGAGGTTCAAGACCTTCAAGTTGAGGAACAAATCAAGCACGCATTTGAAATTGGTGATGAGGTTGAAATTATCGACGGCTTCTTAACTGGTCACAAAGGTACTATCAGCGAGATATCCGAGGACGAAACCGAGGTTACAGTTATTGTATCTACTATCGGCCGTGAAATGCCGGTTAGCTTAGATATCAAGGCAATTAAAAAAATCTAATTATTCAATAAATAACGACGAAGCGACTAAGTCGCAAATTTCGTGGGAGAGGGAAAAATTTTTCAATTCTCTCGTACAGAACCACATAGGAGGAAATTTATAATGGCTAAGAAAATTCAGGGTTATATCAAACTTCAAATCCCTGCTGGTAAAGCAACACCACAACCACCTATCGGACCTGCTCTCGGTCAATATGGTGTATCAATTCCTAACTTCACAAAGGAATTTAACGAAAGAACAAAGAACGATATCGGTTACATCATTCCTGTTGTAATTACAGTTTATGCTGACCGTTCATTCACATTCATCACAAAGACTCCACCAGCTCCAGTTCTTATTAAGAAGGCTGCTGGCATTGAGACTGCTTCTGCTGCTCCTAACAAGACAAAGGTTGCAAAGCTCACAAAGGAACAAGTTACAAAGATTGCAGAGCAAAAGATGCCTGACCTAAACGCAGGTTCTTTAGATGCTGCTATCAGCATGATCAAGGGTACTGCTCGTTCTATGGGCGTTACCGTTGAGGACTAATAGGAGGTAGTTTGAGATGAAACAAGGAAAGAAATATATCGCAGCTGCTGGTCTTATCGACGCTTCTAAGCTCTACGACCCAGCTGAAGCAATGGAGCTTGTTTGCAAAACAGCTACTGCTAAATTTGACGAAACTGTTGAAGTTCACGTTCGTCTTGGCGTTGACTCACGTCACGCTGACCAACAAGTAAGAGGCGCTGTTGTTCTTCCACACGGTACTGGTAAGAAGGTTCGTACTCTTGTATTCGCTCGTGGCGACAAGGCTACAGCTGCTGAGGCTGCTGGTGCTGACTACGTTGGTGCTGAGGAATATGTTGAAAAGATTACAAAGGAAAACTGGTTTGAGTTTGACGTTGTTATCGCTACACCTGATATGATGGGTGTTATCGGTCGTCTTGGTAAGGTTCTTGGTCCTAAGGGACTTATGCCT
>JAZNFR010000275.1:0-8009 GCA_045576055.1 Eubacteriales bacterium | reverse complement strand
TTCCGCTTCTGCTCCGAATACGGCTTTGAAAGCTTACCCTCTATTAAAACGATAGATTCTTTTTGTCCAAAGGATGAAAGGAATTTACTGTCCTACACTATGGAAAGCCACCAAAAGCATTGGCACGGAAATGTTAAGCTTTTGAGGTATTTGGCTGAAGCCTACCAAATGCCAAAAAATTTGGAGACTACTGTTTATGCTTCACAATTAAACCAAGCCAATGCTATTAAATATGGGGTTGAGCATTTTAGAAGAAATCGTGGCTATACGATGGGGTCAATTTATTGGCAGCTAAATGACCCGTGGCCTGTTGCATCTTGGTCTAGTGTTGATTACTATGGAAGATATAAGGCACTACACTATTTTGCAAGGAATTTCTACCAACCTGTTTCTCTTGGCTTGTTCAATGAAAACGGAAAAATCACAGTAAATATAGCAAATGAAACAACTAATGGATTTGAGGGACACATCAAGGTGGGAGCTCTAAAAAATGATTTTACACCTGTTTTTGAGACTGAAAAGAACGTTTTTGTTGCCCCTCTTTCCTCGCTTGATGTTGAAGAATATTCAAGCATCGAATTTGATGGAAAGAATGATACTTATTTTTACGCTGAGCTATATGATAAAAACGGCAAGCTTCTTGCAACAAATACAGAGCTTGGTACAAAACCAAAGTACTTTAAGTTCTTAAAGCCCCAAATTAAGATTGAGGCTGAAAAGGTTGAGGGGGGGATTTTACTTTCCTTCTCCTCTGATGTACTTGCTAAAAACGTTGAGATTTCATTTAAGAGCTTTGATATAGCGCTCTCCAACAACTACTTTGATTTAGTAAACGATAAGCCATACAAGGTTTTTGCAAGAACAGAATTATCAGCTGACAAGATTTTAAGTGACATTTCTCTTCTTTCCGTTTATAATATACCATTAAAATATTAAAAAAGACGCCATTTGGCGCCTTTTTTTACTTGTAAATTGCTTTTATCTATGATAAAATATAAATAACCTTTTTGGAGGTGTTTTATGAAAGCAAAAATTAGTGTTGATAAGAACAATATTGTCGGCGAGATAGACAGGCGAATTTATGGCTCGTTTATTGAGCATTTAGGACGTGCTGTTTACAACGGAATATACGAGCCAACGCACAATACAGCAGATGAAAACGGCTTTAGGCGTGATGTTTTAGAGCTTATAAATGAGCTTAATGTACCGATTGTGCGCTACCCTGGTGGAAACTTTGTTTCAGGGTATAATTGGGAGGACGGAATTGGTCCTAAAAGTGAGCGTCCTAAAAAGCTAGAGCTTGCTTGGTTGTCAATTGAAACCAACGAGGTTGGCATTGACGAGTTTCAAAAATGGGCACGCTTAGCCGGCACTGATGCTATGATGGCCGTCAATCTTGGCACACGCGGACCTGACGAGGCGAGAAATTTGATTGAATACTGCAACAGCAACACAGATACATATTACGCTAATCTGCGACGTAAAAACGGCTTTCAGCAGCCTTTTGGCTTCAAATTGTGGTGTCTTGGCAACGAAATGGACGGAGACTGGCAGATTTGCCATAAAACCGCCGAGGAATATGGCAGGGTTGCAACAGAAACAGCTAAGGTATTAAAGTGGGTTGACCCATCTATTGAGCTTGTGGCTTGTGGCAGCTCTGACCCGAATATGCCAACGTATGGTGAGTGGGAAAGAACGGTGCTAGATCACACATATGATTATGTTGATTATCTTTCCTTGCATTGCTATTACGGAAATAAATCTAAAAACACCTCTGACTTCTTAGCTCGTGCAGAGGACATGGACAGGTTTATAAAAAAGACTGCCGAGATTTGCGACGAAATAAAGGCAAAAAAGAACAGCGACAAAACCATAAATCTTTCCTTTGACGAATGGAATGTTTGGTATAGAACAAAGGATGAAGAAAAAACCGCTGAAAGATGGCAAATTGCACCTCACTTACTAGAGGAAAAATACAATTTTGAGGATGCTTTGCTTGTTGGCTGTATGCTAATGACCTTGCAAAACAACTGTGATAGAGTTAAGGTTGCTTGTCTTGCACAGCTTGTCAATGTTATTGCTCCTATAATGACTGAAAATGGTGGCAAGGCTTGGCGACAAACTATTTTTTACCCTTATATGTACGCTTCTCTGTTGGGAAACGGCAAAGCGCTTAAAGCATCAACCGAGGTTGACTCGTATAAATCAAAAGAGGGCTGGGATATACCTTATCTATATACCTCGGTTATTGAAAACGAGGACAAGGTTATTATTTTCGCAGTTAATCGTTCACTTGACGATGATATTGAGCTTGATCTAACGCTTGACGGCTATGAGGGATATACTCTTTGTGAGCATATAGAGCTTTATAATGACGACATTGAAGTAGTAAATGACAAGGAAAACGAAAGAATTCAGCCGCAAAGCTGTGCTATTAAAAATGATATTATTTTAAAAAAGCATTCGTGGAATATGCTAATTTTCAAGAAATAAAAGAGGAATGAATTATGAAAAGATTATTTAATGAGCATTTGAAAAGAAATGTTATAGATTTAGGTGGAGCTTGGAGATTCCTTGTTGACACTGAAAATGTAGGCGAAAACGAGGGCTGGCAAAACGGCTTGCCAAGTGGCGACACTGTAATTGTGCCATCCGTTTGGAATAATGAGCTTCGCTTACTAAACTTCGAGGGCTGTGGCTGGTACGAAAAGAAATTTATAACCAATGGTGGCACATTGCTTTTTGAATTTGAAAGTGTTATGACTGCAGCTACTGTTTGGCTTGATGGCGTGGAGCTTGGCACACACTATGGTGCTTTTACCGCTTTTAGATTTATCGCGAATGATGTAGCTCGTGGTGAGCACACATTAGTTGTTCGCGCTGACAATAGAATTGACAAAAAATCATTCCCACAAAGATATACCGACTGGTTTAACTACGGCGGTATTGCAAGAGATGTTTTCCTTCACGAATTAAATGGTGTTTCAATTATAACCAACCATATCGTTTATGAACTTTCAGAGGATTTAAAAAATGCAACTGTAAGCTGTGAGCTTGAGCTATACAATGCAAGCTCTAGTGCTCTTTCCTCCCCCGTTTCAGTTAAGGTTGGCGATGTTTCCATTTTTACTGATATGGTTTCACTTGAGGGTTACGAGCAAATGACAATTAAATCAACACCTATAGTGATTGAAAATGTGGCTCTTTGGGATATGGACACACCAAATCTATATACTGTAACTGCTACAACCGCTACCGATGATTTGATTGACAAAATGGGATTCAGATTTGTAGAGGTTAAGGACAATAATATTCTTTTGAACGGAAAATCAATTGAGCTTCTAGGTGTAAATAGACACGAGGAGCATCCTGATTGGGGCTTTGCTTTCCCAGCTAAGCTTATGAAAAAGGATATTGATTTGATGCTTGAAATGGGCTGTAACACTGTTCGTGGCTCACACTATCCTAACGCAAAGATTTTCCTTGATATGCTTGATGAACGTGGTATTCTTTTCTGGAGCGAAATTCCTATGTGGGGTTGCGGTTTCGGTGAGGAAGCATTAAAGGACCCAATTGTTGTCGGACGTGGTCTTGAAATGCACAAGGAAATGACAAGAGACTATTACAACCACCCATCAATTATAATTTGGGGTATGCATAACGAGATTTGCACTCCTCTTCCTTGCACAATTGATATAACAAAGCAATATTATGAGCATTTACGTAAGTTTGGTGGTAACCGTTTAATTACTCACGCATCTAATCACCCATTTGACGACCTTTGTATGGACTACAACGATATTATTTGTATCAATATTTATTACGGCTGGTACAATTATCACGGTTGGAATGGTGGCTTAGCTGACTGGGATAGATTTGTTAAAGAATTTGGTGAGCGCAGACAAGCTAAGGGCTGGGGCGACAAGCCTGTTATTATGAGTGAGTTTGGTGCTGCTGCTCTTGCCGACTTCCATTCTCCTTTTGACACTGTTCGTTGGAGTGAGGAATACCAAAGAGATCTAATTGGCTACTGTCTTGAATTATTCCATAAAACCGACTATATGAGAGGCACATATATTTGGCAATTTGCTAACATCAGAACCTCACATTCAATGGATATTAACCGTGTTCGTTATTTCAATAACAAGGGTATTTTTGACGAATATAGAAATCCAAAGGCTTCATTCTATAAGATTAAAGAGTTATACGAAAAATTTGCAAATGAATAATAAAAAAGCACGCTAAATGCGTGCTTTTTCTATTAAAATCCTTTAGGGAGTGTGCGATTTTATGAATGATAGCCTTTATTTTTAATAGCGCTTATTCTGTTAATCACATCAGAAATTTTGCACTCACCAAACGCGGCAACTGTGCTCTTTATTGTATCGTTTAGTGGTTCATACCAACGGGCTGGAATTTTATCAATTCCTAGGGCCGCGCCAACAATACTGCCAACCGTTCCTGCGTTACAGTCTGTATCTATACCACACATAGTAGCGATTGTTATACTCTTTGTATAATCAAGCTCACCAGCGACAATGCCAAGTGTTACCATTGCCATATTATTTATGGTTGCTGCAAATGGGAGATGTCCATATTTTTCGTAAACCTTATCTGCTACCTTTTCCCAGTCCTTGTATTCGTTCCACCAAGCGCAAACTAGAGTTACCGCCTCGTAGAGTCTTGATTTTTTAGGTATTACAGAAAGACCTGATTTAATTATTAAATCAACGCTTGGGTTTTTGGACATAGCGCCTGCTATTGCGCCTGCCACAAACATACCACCATATATTCCGTTTTTGGTTAAGCTGAATGAGCAATCAACGTGTGCATCGCGTGCGGCAGATACTAGATCGCTTGGGTGAATATAGCCCCAGAAGTCTGTACGAATTTGACCGTCAATACATTCTCTCCAAGGGTTTAATTTATATGGAATTTCATTAATTTGCTCATCAGTATCCTTAGTGTCGTCAAGAGAAACCATATTAAAGTAAGCTTGACGAGATGCACACCAGCACCAATGATACGAGATGTTGTCGAGCCAGTTCCAACCAACGTCTGCTCTTTTAAAGCCATCTGGATGGGTTTCTGCCAAATTGAGTGCTAGTAGTGTATAGTTAATATCGTCGTCGGGCTGAGCAAACTTGACATTCCCTTTTGTTGAGTATATACAGTCCTCACGAAGTCTTTTATCAAGCTTTTCTGAGTATGCAGAAACAAAGTCATTAAGTGGGTATTCGCCAACGCTTTCAAGGTATTCTCTAATATCTTCCTTATTCATACCCATTTCAAGTGGTTTGCCGAGAATGACTGCAGCACATCTGCCGAGGAACGCGCCCTTTAGTCTATTTTCATATTCCTCGCTTGAAAGTAGCTCAAGGCTTGGCATAGGGTCGGCTTCTTTTAAAATTTCGTCAAAGTCATTTGGTTCAAGGTATGGGTATCCCTCAACTATTGGAGTTTCTCTTACCTTAATTAAATTATAGTATGCCTTTTTCCAAAATTCTCTGTCCTCACCCTCGTTATAGCTATCACATTCATTTGGGAATGGCAAAAAGCCCTCGGCATCTGGGCTTGGCTGAACGTATTTTTCAACATCAAAGCCCTCGTCCCTTAAAGCGTCATATTCTTCTTTATATAGTGTTTTATAATTTGCGTATCCCGGCATAATTCCCTCGTTTTTTATAAATTTATCATTAAAATTATTGTATCATTTATGTATTAAAATGTCAAATATAAATGTGCTTTTTGTTGAAAAAATATATAAGCTATGATATAATTAATTAAAACCAAAGAAAGGGAAGGTTTGCTATGAAAAGCCCATTAATTACAATGACTGCCTTGGTTGGCAAGCCAAGCAGAAATGACATATTTAGCTATTTAAATGGTTTAAAGGAAAATGGCATTGAAAGTGTGCTAATTTATCCCCGTTCAGGTTGCTTAATTGAGTATTTAAGCGAGGAATGGTTCTTAGCTGTTGAGAACTTTATCACGGGCGCTCAAGCGCTTGAGATGTCAATTTGGCTTTATGATGACTTCAACTGGCCGTCTGGAGATGCAAAGGGCAAGGTTACTGCCAACGAAAGCTTTCGCTTAAAATCGATAAAAATAAAGGGCGATGGCATTGGCAAAATCAGTTGTAAATCAAAGCATAACTCCGATATTTTTGGAGAAAAATTTTTTCCAGATTTAATGAACCATGAAGCAGTTGATTACTTTATTTCTCTAACTCACGAGGAATATTACAAGCGGTTCGGTAATTATTTCGGCACTGTTATAAAGGGTATTTTTACTGATGAGCCATCTATTGGATATTGCTCAGAAAATGGTTTTTTGCCGTATTATGATGGAATAGAAAACGACTATAAACAAGCATATGGCAAGGAGTTTTCCAACGATTTGCACTCTAACGGCAGAGATTTTTGCAAAAATGTAATGACTCTTGCCTCTCTTAGATTTAAAGAAGCCTACATAGATAAGATTTCAAGCTGGTGCAAATCACACGGTATTTTAATGACAGGACATTTGATGTGCGATAATGAGCCTTTTTATTCCGTTAGATATAATGGAGATTTTTTAAAAAATCTTTCCTCCTTTGCTTTGCCCGGCATTGACGAAATTGCTACTTGCTTTGAAGATCTAACACTAATGGCTCTTTTAGGTGGAATTGAATATGCTGGAAAAGAAAAAGGGGCTATGGCAGAGCTTTTTGCTCTTGGCCCTTGCGATATGTCATATGCAAAGAAAAAATGTATGCTCTATTTGGCTGCTTGTCACAAAATTGATCACTACTTCTTAGCGATTTCTCATATGGACATTTCGGGAAACATGCATGTTTGTGATTACTTTAGTGATTTTGCGGTGGCTCAGCCTGATTTTAGAGGTATTCGTCTTTTAAGCAAAGAGGCTGAGGTGGCAAGCAGGCTCGCAAAAAAGGACTACATTCCTGATGTTTATATTAGATTTCCTACTGAAATTAGCCTAAAAAATGCATCACGTGATTTTGATTTGACTATTCTTTTCTCGCTTATAAATGAGCTTTCATATCGTGGAATTCAATGGAAATATATAACTGACGAAGCTCCAATCAACGTGCCTATAATTAAGGTTAGTGACGAGCTTGAGCTTATCTTAAATGGCAAAGCGATAAGTCTTGAAAATGCTATTAAAGCATTTGATAAAAATGCGATAACCGACATTGATGGAAATTTTGTTAAGGGCATATTTAGAAGGCGCTTTAACGACGGAACGTCTATTATTCTTAATCTTTTTGCTCCTAAAGGAATTTATATAATTGATGGCAAGCCTGTTTACTTAGACGAGCACGCTACCCTCTTGGGCGAAAACGATTTGATGACAAAAAAAGAATGCTTAAATGCATCCTTCAAAGTAAATTATTGTAACCCCAACATTGTGCGTCTTATGTACCTAAACGACTCTAAAGATGCTTTTGTTTGCGCCGATGATGAATTTAAGATACGCTTTGCTGTACGTAAAAATACGAGCATAAAAATCGATGGTGCTTGTACTAAGTTCAACTTTGATTATAATCCTTTGCCACAAGGCCTTTGTGAGCATTATAATGTAACAAACATGCAAAGCATTAACGCAAAAAGCATCATAATTGAAGGCGAAAATGACTTGAAATATATGCCAAGTGTTATGATAATTGGCGATTTTTCTGCCAACATTATAAATGGAGATACCTCTGGCGTTGAGCTTTCCAAACGAAAAAAGACTTACCAAGCTGGCGAAAAAATCAATGATTTTGGCAAGGTGGAATTTTCAGCAAGGATAAAAGTGCCTCAAGGCGTTAAGGGAGTTGAGCTTTCAGGAACTACGCTATATACACTACTCTATCTTGAAGATAAGCTTTTGGGTGAGAAAATAACCACACCATATATATTCAACATTGAAAAAGAGCTTTATGGCAAGGAAATAGAACTAAAAATAGTGCAATTTTCAAGCATAGGTCCAATTTTTGGTGATGTTGACTATTGGGACAAAAA
>JAZNFR010000274.1:0-2351 GCA_045576055.1 Eubacteriales bacterium | reverse complement strand
GGAGTTGACTCTCTACCTTGTCTTCCTAAGACCGCTTGGCCTCCGACTTTATCTTGCAACGAGAATGATTCTATCGTCGTTACCATAAGCCTCTATAGACATTGAATCACGGCTTTGATATCTAACAGCTGACAAGAAGCCCTCCTCATCATTCGCCTCATTATAAGTAACGATTGGACCCTTATATGTGTTTTTATATATTTCTTTTATTGTGTCAATTGTTGCACCATTTGCAAGTTGACTTTTAAAAAGTGGAACTGTAACCTCCATGCCTGAATAAAAATCAGCAACTATTGGAGAGAAAACCGGTGCATATTCAAGCCCTGTGATTTTTGCCATTTCTGGTAGATGCTTATGCTTTTGGGTAAGACCGTACTGTCTTGGTCCACCGAGAAGCATATTTGCTTCCTCATCGTATTCGGCAATCATTTTTTTGCCACCACCACTATATCCAGTCAAAGAATGAGCTGTCAAAAGTGAATCCTTTGGCAAAATGCCAGCCTTTACAAGCGGGTGAACAAGTGCAATAAAGCCACTTGCGTGACATCCAGGAACGGCTATACGCTTACTATTTTTAATTTTCTCTTCAAATTCAGTGCCGAGCTCAGCAAAGCCGTATGCCCAGTCTGGATTGGTTCTATGCGCAGTTGAAGTATCAATCACGCATACATTGGGATTTTCTATTAAAGAAACTGACTCAATAGCGGCTTGGTCGGGTAAACACAAAAATGCAACGTCAACCGAGTTTAAGACCTCTTTTTTTGCTACTGGATCTTTTCTTAATTCATCTGGCAAGGTAACAATTTCAATATCGTCTCGTGCGCTTAAGCGCTCCTCGATTCTCAATCCCGTTGTACCCGCTTTGCCATCTATAAATACTTTTTTCATTTTAAAAACTCCGCTACATACTCTAACTGATCTTCAACACTTGCATAACCTGTTGAGCCCTTTGAAATGCGTTTAGCAACGCAGGATTCAAGCGAGATTTCGCTATAAAGGTCGTTTTCGAAAATATCGGAATGTGCCTTATATTCCTCAAGTGTCATTTGTTCAAGAGTGATATTCTTTTTTATACATTCGCCAACTATTGTGCCAACGATTTTGTATGCGCTTCTAAATGGCATACCCTTTTTAGTTAGGTAGTCGGCAAGGTCGGTTGCATTTATAAAGCCCTTGCCTGCGGCATTATACATATTCTCCTTGATTGGAGTCATTGTTTTGACCATTGGGATGAACACACCAAGACATTTGATTACTGTCTCGGTTGCGTCAAAGATAGCTTCCTTGTCCTCCTGCATATCCTTGTTGTATGCAAGTGGAATGCCCTTGAGCATTGTAAGAGTAGCCATTAAATCGCCATATACTCTGCCTGTTTTTCCACGAACGAGCTCTGCCATATCTGGGTTTTTCTTTTGTGGCATAATTGACGAGCCTGTTGTATAGGAGTCATCAAGCTCAACAAACTTGAATTCCCAGCTTGACCAAAGAATGATTTCCTCAGAAAAGCGTGAAAGATGCATCATAATAGTTGCAAATGCACTTTCAAGCTCGATGCAATAATCGCGGTCGGAAACGCCGTCAATGGAGTTCATACATACACCATCAAAGCCGAGGTTTTTTGCAACCATATCGCGGTCTGTCGGGTATGTTGTGCCAGCCAAGGCGCAAGAGCCAAGAGGCGAATAGTTCATTCTCTTAAGAGCATCCTCAAGCCTTGTTACATCACGCATTAGCATCATACAATATGCAAGAAGATGGTGCGCAAATGTGATTGGCTGTGCTCTTTGAAGGTGAGTATAGCCTGGCATAATGGCATCTTGGTTTTCTTCTGCCTTTTCCTTGGTTACCTTAATAAGCTCCTTCAAAAGTGCTATTATATCGTTTGCTTGGTTGCGCATATAAAGACGAAGGTCAAGGGCAACTTGGTCGTTTCTGCTTCTTGCTGTGTGAAGCTTTTTACCTGTGTCGCCTATTCTTTTGGTGAGCTCTGCCTCGTTGAACATATGAATGTCCTCAGCATTCTCGTCAAATGTGAGCGCACCGCTATTTAGGTCCTCTAAGATTGAATTAAGACCATCGGCAATTTTTAGGTATTCTTCTTTTGTGATAATGCCAACCGAGGAAAGCATAAGGGCATGCTCTATTGAGCCCTTAATGTCCTCCTTGTACATTTTTTTATCGAAATGAATGGAAGAGTTAAAGTCGTCAGCTTGCTTATCGAGTGCCTTTTCAAACCTTCCTGCCCACATTTTGTCCATAATTTCGTCCTTTCACGCGTATTATAATAAACACTTTTTGCGGTGAACGAGATTTTTCAAAAAAAGCATCCTCATCCACCGCAAGCGGTCCCC
>JAZNFR010000273.1:0-1892 GCA_045576055.1 Eubacteriales bacterium | reverse complement strand
ATATACTCATACTTGTATCCACAACCATATTCACAGCCTTCTGTTACCAAAACGCCATCACGACAGCTATTTCCAAGTAGCTCATAGGTATATACTGTTCGGTGGTAAGGGTCTTCATCCACGCTGATGTAATCATATTCGTAGAATACTGTGTCTCCCATAGAAAGCTTATACCAGAAATAGTACTCATTTGTACAGTAAAATTCGCTTATTTCATTGTATACATATTCATATACAATACCACAATCCTCGCAGGTTACGGTTCGTATAACTATTGTATTACCGTTTTCGTCGGTTACTTCTCTTTGTCCATCAACTGCACTACACTCGGTTGTAAAATATGAGTTACCTGCTACATTTTTACAAACCAAGCATTTATTAACTATATATCCACCGCCACAAGAGGAAATTCCCTCAAGGCTTATAAATTCGGTCTTACCCTCAATACAACCAATACCAAAATCATAGGTTGATATGCCACAGTCATCACAGGTGTCCTTTTTTACATAGCCATTATCACAGCTATCGCCTAACATAATATATTCAGTTTCAAATGCGTGCTCGCTATTTGGTGTTTTTTTCTTAAACTCATAAAGAAGTGTATCTCCTTTATATAGCTCAAGCTCCTTAACGCTTGTCTTTTGACAATCGGTTTCTGTCCAAGTGGTTTCTACCTTTTTAAATGAGCAAACGTCGCATACGCTTGTTTTGATAGTAGCATTTTCTTTTGTCTCTTCGCTAATGTCAAGCTCGCCCTCGTGTGCAGCAGCACAAAGCTCCATTACCTTATCACAGTCAAAGCATTTTAGTACCACTGCTCTTGCACCACAAGCAAAGGTGTCTGAAAGGTCTATTACGTCATAGTCAACATTTGCGTGGCTATTATACTCATAGGAATCGCCAGTGAAAAGCACCTCACCGTCATATGTAACAACTGCGCTTGCTTCAAACTCGCAAGAGAGCTCGGTTTTTGATGTAAGGCTTATTGTTAGCGCACAATCTCTACATTCTATTGTCAAGGTGTTTCCTTCACTCGACATCTCTACGTTGCACACTAAATCAAGCTGAACCATTTCGTAGTCGCCACAGAGATCACACACGTTTGCTACATAGCCACTTTTGCAATCACCCATCATACCATACTTTTCGGTTCTGCTTTCGTGCACGTTGGTTATTGGTAACTCTACATATGTACTATAACTACATCTTGTGCATTTTTCATATGCTTCCCAGCCAATATCCTTACAGGTTGGCGCTTGAGCCTCAACAGTTGTCTTTTCATGCCCTTGTGCTTCTATTTCTTCCTGCTTTACAAGTATTTCTCCACACTCGGAGCATTTTTTGCCCTCGGTAAGACCGGTATCCTCACATGTTGGAGCTACAGCCGGGATTACTTCCTCGGTGTGAATATGCTCGGGCTTTTCCTCGGTTTCGCTATCTGTTTCAGTATCTGTGCCATCAGGCTTATCTGTGTCAGTTTCACCTACGTCGGTGTCACTCTTGCCAGCGTCGGTCTCGGATTCGTTGGCATCAGTCTCGCTTTCCACCTCGTCCTCGTCTTCATCCTCTTTGTCGGTTTTGTCGACGTTGCTTGTTTTGGTGCTTGTATCAGTATCAGTTTCGCTTAGTTTTCTACATGCTATTAGTGAAAAGGAAAGCGTAAACACCAAAATCAAACATAAAATAATCAAAAAAGCTTTTTTCATAAATTCCTCCATAGGCTTTTAAAGTTTACAATAACATTATATCACTGTTTTCTCGTTTCGCACACACCCCGAAGGCTCGTTTTTTGGACATATTTTTTTGACTGTTTTTTGGCATTTTATACGATATATATAAGTATTTTTTCTTTTATTTTCCCATGTTTTTTAAGTTTTTGAGGTTTTTTATTA
>JAZNFR010000272.1:0-2814 GCA_045576055.1 Eubacteriales bacterium | reverse complement strand
AACGGGCGATATCGATTTCTTAAACGAGGTATATCCGTTCAGAGACGAGGGAGAGGCAACCGTGCTTGGTCATATGGACAGAGCCCTTGACTTCCTTGAATCAAACAAGGGCGAGCATAACCTGCTCCTTATTAAGTTCGGTGACTGGAACGACTCCTTAACAGGCGTTGGTAAGGAGGGACGCGGTGAGAGCGTATGGCTTTCAATTGCTTATGCACAGGCACTTTACGAGATGGCAGAGCTTGCAAAATTCCTTGGCGATAGCGAAAAGGAAGCAAACTACCTATCTCGCCGTGAAGCAATAAAGACCGCTATTAACGATAATGCTTGGGACGGAGAATGGTACAGACGCTGCTACACAGATAACGGCGCACCTCTCGGCTCAAGGGAAAACAAATACGCTAAGATGTTTATGGAGCCACAATGCTGGTCACTTATCTCAGGCGTTGCATCAGAGGAGCGCGCAAACACAATTATAAGCGCAATGAACGAGCATATGGCAACTCCTGTTGGCTATCTCTTGCTCACGCCTTCCTATAAGGAATTTGACCCAACCATCGGTCGTATCTCCTCAATGGAGCCGGGTATTTGCGAAAACGGTACAATCTACTCACACACGAATATTTGGATGATTCTTGGCCTACTCAAGTACGGCAAGGCAGACCTTGCTTACGAGCTATTTAAGAAGATTGCCCCGGGCTATATCTTCGGCGATAACACCGAAATTAAGAACAAGTGCCTACCTTATATGTTCTCAAACTGCTACTTTGGCCCTGAGCATAGAAACAGTGCGTTCCAAATGGAATACAGCTGGATTACAGGCTCTGTTGCTTGGTACACAAACACAATGGAAAGCTACTTGGTTGGTGCAAGAGCAACGTATGAGGGACTCCAAATTGATCCTCATCTCCCATTTGACAAGGCGTCAATCACACGTCAGTTCCGTGGCGCAACGTACGAAATTTCAATTTCCAACCCTGAAAATAAGTTCAAGGCTGACACGGTTGAAATCACAGTTGACGGTAAAGCAATTGACGGCGCGGTAATTCCTGACTTCAGAGATGGAAATAAGCACACTGTTGTTGTTACTGTAAAATAAAACGCAAAAAAGAGGTTCAAGCGAACCTCTTTTTTTATATCTTTATAGCTTTTTTCAACTGTTTTCAGCGGCGCACCCAGTCGAATTGACAATAGGTGTCGGTGAGTATCATTATTATATGCTCCTTCATTGAAAGCTCTGCTTCAGTAACGACGTACTGTCCTCCTATGATAAACTCGCCGCCTTGAACCGCTGCGTTTTCAAGCGAGGTGCAGCCGTAAAATGCTGCCATACCGATTTTGTAAACGTCCTTAGTGATTACAATCTCCTTAAGCGATTCGCAGGCGTAAAATGCTTGCATTCCGATTTCCTCGGCGCTAAGTGCGCTTATTTCGGCAAGCGCCACACAGTCACTAAACGCACCGTTACCGATGAAGCGAACGTTTTGACCGATAGTGACGCTTTTTAGCGATGTGCAAGCGTGGAACGCCTCGTCGCCTATATATTCAAGCGAGCTTGGAAGAACAACCTCTGTTAAGCTGTCACAGCCCGAAAATGCGCGTGCATCAATGGCTCTTAAGGTTTCGGGAAGAACAATTTCAACAAGCCTGTCATTGTCCTCAAAAACGCCCTCCTTGATGCCTATAACGGGTACTCCGTCAACCTCGCTCGGTATTATTATTTTCTTTGTTTCAAACACCGTCGTGCCCGATACCAAAAGACCTCCGGGGCAAGCCTCGTAATCAAGCTGAAGCTTTCCCTCTCTGCCTAGGTATATTATATATGCAACCGTACCGCCGATGACAGCCACAGCAAGCAAGGAAATTGCCGCGAGCGCCGTGCCGAGCAAAAAGCAGCATAAAAGCGCAAGCGCTACCATTGACAAAATAAATCTTTTCGTGGTGTAGGTTTTCTTTTTTTCCATAATGTCATCCCCCCATCTGACGCATTTCTACTTTAATTATATACCCTTTTTTCGCCCGTGTCAATCACCCAAGATGTGCATTTTTGGTGAAGAAACGGTGAAATTTGCAAAATTTAGCTTGATAGTGTGATTTCGGTTTTACCCGTTCTCGCTCACTCTCGCACCCATACAAGAATAATAGGGCGCAATAGAGGGCGTAGAACAAAAAGCACATAAAAGAAAACAGGCACACGCCTGTTTTCTACCTTAAATATTTGCATAAAACAAGGGAGGAGCAAGCCCCTGACCTGTAAAATCAAACCCAGAGGGACGAGGGCGGAGAAAAAATGCACGAATAGCGTGACAGGCGTACTAGCGTACGTCGGAGCGGTAGTCGTGTATAGAAATCACATAAAAGAAAAGTGGCTTTGCCTCTTTTCTACATTAGATTTACTAAAAGAAGAAAGGGAGAGAAACAAGTTCTCTCCCAATTTTATTAGATTAGATAAATCCTATGATTTAAGTGTGATTTCGGTTTTACCCGTCCTCACTACCTCAACCATTAGCCAATCTTTGCTGAGTTAACCTTGATACCAGGGCCCATTGTAGAAGCTACTGTGCAGCTCTTAATGTATTGTCCCTTTGCAGCAGCCGGCTTTGCCTTAATGATAGCGCCGAGAAGTGTAGCGAAGTTTTCGCCAAGCTTTTCAGTACCGAAGGATGCCTTACCGATAGGGCAGTGGATGATATTTGTCTTATCAAGACGGTACTCAATCTTACCTGCCTTAGCTTCTGTAACAGCCTTAGCAGTATCCATTGTAACTGTACCAGCCTTTGGGTTAGGCATAAGGCCCTTAGGACCGAGAACCTT
>JAZNFR010000271.1:0-1653 GCA_045576055.1 Eubacteriales bacterium | reverse complement strand
GACACCACAAGAAAAAGAAAGATATTTAAGGGCGAAGCGCGCTCTTTTTGATAAATATTATTCATTTTTAAATGAAAAGCAGAGGGAAGCTGTTTATACCGTTAAAGGCCCTGTTCTTATTTTGGCAGGTGCGGGTTCAGGTAAGACAACAGTGCTTACCAATCGCATTGCACACATAATAAAATATGGTGATGCCTATTATTCAGACGATATTCCGGAATTTTTAACCTCTGACGCAATAGATGACCTCGAAAATGCACTTTCCTTGCCGAATGAGCAAATAGAAATGTATCTCGGTGCACTTGCAAAAAATCCATGCAAGGCATGGGGGATTTTGGCTATTACATTTACCAACAAGGCGGCAAACGAAATAAAAGCCCGTCTTGAACGCATTTTAAATGAGGATGCAAGCGATATTTGGTCTGGCACCTTCCACTCCGTTTGTATGAGAATCTTGCGTACACACGGCACACTTATAGGCTACCGTCCTGCGTTTGGCATTTGCGATACAGATGACTCCAAAAAGCTTATTTCCAAGTGTATGAAGGACTTAAATATCGACGAAAAACGCCTCTCAATTAAGGCGGTTATGAACGAAATAGGCAGAGCTAAGGACAAGCTAAAAACACCTGACGATTATACCTTTGATGTCGGCAACGACGCAAAATATAAGGATGTCGCAAGAATATATGAGCTTTACCAAAAACGCCTAATGGATTCAAATCTACTTGATTTTGATGATATCATTATGAAAACGGTTGAGCTTTTCTGTGAACACGAGGATGTTTTGGCACAGTATCAAAACAAATTCAAGTACGTTTTAGTTGACGAGTATCAGGACACCAACCACGCACAATTTGTGCTTGTTTCTAAGCTTGGTGCCTTTTATAAAAATGTAATGGTTGTTGGCGATGACGACCAAAGTATCTATAAATTTCGTGGCGCAACAATTGAAAATATTCTTAATTTTGACGCACTATATAGTGACGCTACTGTTGTCAAGCTAGAGCAGAACTATCGTTCAACCTCTAACATCCTAAACGCAGCTAACTGTGTTATCAAGAACAACCCTCATAAGCATCAAAAGGAGCTTTGGTGCAAGAGTGAAGAGGGCGAAAAGATAACAGTCAAGGAAACTTATACTCAAAATGACGAATCACGCTACATAATTGACAAAATAATTGAGCTTCGCGATAAAAACGGATTCGAATATAAAGACTTTGCAATTCTATACCGCATGAATGCGCAGTCAATGAACCTTGAAACTATGTTTGCAAAAAGTGGTATCCCTTATCGTATGCTTGGCGCACTAAGGTTCTATGACCGTAAAGAGGTAAAGGATATGATTGCATACCTTTCGATTATTAACAATCCAAGCGACAACGTGCGCTTGCGCCGTATAGTAAATGAGCCAAAGCGCAAAATAGGCGATGCTTCATTTGATGAAGCTGCCAGGGATATGTTCCTAGCCTTTTCCGACTGGGCCATCAACCTTACTGCCGGACTGTCCGACGAGCAGATGCAGGCCATGATGAGGAACGAGCAGGGCGGTATGAACGAGGTTCTTGCCGATGCATATGCCATTTCCGGAGACGTGAAGTATCTGGATGCAGCACGCCAAGTCGGATCGTAGCCATGTCGTTCTGTGAGCCA
>JAZNFR010000270.1:0-5886 GCA_045576055.1 Eubacteriales bacterium | reverse complement strand
TTTCCATTCTCGTCAAGAATAGCGCCCTCGTCAAAGTTAATGCCATATTTCGCAAGTGTTTTTATAAGTCCCTCAGCTGCGCCCTCAACCTCGCGCTTAGCATCAGTGTCCTCTATTCTAAGATAAAATACTCCACCCGATTGGTGAGCAAGTCTTTCTCCTACTGTTGATGGAAAAAGTCCACCAAAATGTACAAAGCCTGTTGGACTTGGTGCAAATCTTGTTACCTTAGCGCCCTCAGGCAAATTACGTGGAGGATATTTCGCCTCGACATCCGCTGGACTTTCGGTAATATTTGGAAAAAGTAATTCTGCAAGATAATTATAATCCATATTATACCTCAAAATTTATATTTAAATAATTATAACACGCAAAAATTAATATGTCTATATTTTTATAATTATTTTCTTTAATAAATTAACAATTTTTTTCGAAAAATACAAAAAAGGACGAATTATTCGCCCTTTTTTATGTCTTTATAAAATTCAAGCTCCAATTCCTCAATTTCGCCTTTTCCTTTTAAAATATAGGCGCTTAAAGGCTTTAGAACGTTAATTTTACGATTTGTTTCACAGCTTTTCAGTGGAATATTTGACTCAAAGCTATATTTCTCTGTGCTTCTGTTTACAAGTGTTACAGTAAACTCATCGTCGATATATCTTGCAAATGCGAGTATATTGGAATCACATTCAATTAGCTTAAATAATCCACCCTTAAAAACACGTTCCTGTTTTCTAATTTTACCTATTTTTTGATAAAATTCTAGAATTTCAGTGTCTTCCTTTCCCCATGGGAATGGTAAACGGTTGAATGGGTCGCGATAGCCCTGCATACCAACCTCGTCTCCATAATAAATACAAGGAACACCAGGCACCGTTGCAACTATTGCATATGCTAACATCAAAAGCTCTTTTGCTTTCTCATATTCAGCCTTTGACATCCTTTTTTGAGAGAGCTCTGCATTAGTATAACCATCAACACTATCAGTTCCCAAAACGGTCAAAATACGTTCTGTATCGTGTGTACCAAGCAAATTCATAAGAAGGTCTGCGTTATGCTTTGGATAGTGAGAAGAAAGCATTTTACAAGTGCTATAAAAGCGCTCGGAATTACCATATTTAATGTAGTCAATGATTGCTTCTCTAAATGGATAGTTCATAACAGAATCAAGCTCATTTCCAAGGAAATATTTCTTTCTCTTGTCGTAAGCTATTTTGTTGGAGGCATCCTCCCAAACCTCGCCATAAACTATGCCATCTGGGTTAACAGATTTTAGCTTTTTATTGAGAGTTTTTAAGAAATCGTCGCTTAATTCGTCAGCAACATCGAGTCTAAAGCCGTCTATGCCCTTTTTCATCCATTTTTCGATAACGCCACCGTCACCTAAAATATAATTTTTATAGCTTGGATTGTTGCTATCAACACGTGGCAAAATTTTAACGTTCCACCAGCATTCATAGTCATCAGGGAATTTTCTGAAATTGTACCAGCTGTAATATGGAGACTCCTTTGACTGATATGCGCCAAGCGATTTATAGTTTCCTTCTTTATTAAAATATATACTATCCGAGCCAGTATGATTGAAAACACCGTCAAAAATTATGTGCATACCACGCTTTTTGGTTTCTTTTATAAGCTGTTCAAGAGCCTTTTCTGACCCAAACATTGAGTCAACAGACATATAGTCGCCTGTGTCATACTTGTGATTAGAATAAGCCTCGAAGATTGGACTCAAATACAAACAAGTAACACCTAAGCTTTCAATATAATCAAGCTTTTCAATAATGCCATATAAATCTCCACCGAAAAACATATTGTTTTCAACATATCCCCCGGGGACATCAGCAAATTGAGGCACGCCATTATACCAGTCATCATTCACAACGGCGTTCTTTTTAGGCTTACACTTGCCACTTTTATTAAATCTATCAACAAAAATATGATACATAATTCCACCGTGCATCCATTTCGCACAGCTACTTTCTTCCTTAAATACAGTCAACTGTATAAGTCCGTCGTTATGCTCAATTTTTGTTAATTCATTTATCCTTTTGCCTTCTCCAACAAAAAAGACCTCATCAGTTGCAATCTCATATTTGTAATAATATAAACCAACTCCAACCTTTGACATATCAATTTGACAGGCATAAACATCGTTTTCGCCTTGAATTGATACCCATTTGAAATCATATTTCATATATTTATGATTCTCAATGCCTTCTCCAAAAAGATGCATCGTTATTGATGTTGCACCGCATCTTCTTGGAAGAATAACATTAAAATCAACTATTTTGTCGTGAGAAAAAGCACCAAAGGACGAAACATTTTTGCCTTGAATATACTTTTTTTCAAAAATTTTCATTAATTATTTTACGGTTGTTAAGTGCCAAATCTTATCAGAATATTCCTTAATGCTACGGTCAGCTGCAAAGAATCCCGATTTAGCAATATTAACAAGGGACATTTTACCCCACTCAGCTTTATTATTGTATGCCTTGTATATTTCCTCTGCTTTAATATAATATGAGTCAAAATCAGCAAGACACATATATGGGTCTGCAACGCCACCGAACCCACCGATTAGGTAGTTCGCAATATTTGCAAATGAAACGCCGTTGAAGCCCTTGTTTAAGCGATCAATAGCCTTTTTAATTCTAACGCTATTGTTGTAGAAGTCGATTGAGCGATAACCCTTTTCCCAAAGCTCGTCAACCTCTTTTGCGGTAAGACCGAAGATATAAATATTCTCGTCTCCTACAGCGTCCTTCATCTCAACGTTAGCGCCATCAAGTGTTCCGATTGTTAAAGCACCATTCATCATAAACTTCATACAACCAGTACCACTTGCCTCTTTACCAGCCAAGGAGATTTGCTCACTAATTTCAGAAGCGGGCATCAAAACCTCAGCAGTGCTTACGTTATAGTCTTCAAGGTATACAACAGCAAGCTTATCCTTAACCTTAGGATTCTTTCTAATATCCTCGCCAAGGTTCCAAATAAGTTTAATAATATCCTTCGCCATATAGTAACCAGGAGCAGCTTTACCACCGAAAATGAATGTTTTCTTTGTAACTTCTCTTTCTGGATGCTCTTCAATTTCGTTATAATATGCAATTATTTTAAGTGCGTTTAGAAGCTGACGCTTATATTCGTGCATTCTCTTGACTTGAACGTCAAAAACAGATGATGTGTCAAGAGAATAACCAGTCTTATTAAAGACATACTTAGATAGTTTAATTTTGTTATTTTCCTTAATTTCGTGAAGCTTGCTAATAACTGTTTTATCATCAGCATACTTTAATAAATTTTCAAGCTCACAAGGGTTTGTAACATATCCATCGCCAACCAATTCACTTATTAAATTAGATAGCTCAGGGTTTGAGTAGCAAAGCCATCTTCTATGTGCAATACCGTTAGTTACGTTTGTAAATTTGTGTGGTGTATGCTTATAAAAGTCATGGAAAACAGTCTTTTTTAGAATATCTGAGTGAAGCGCAGATACTCCATTAACTGTATGAGAGCCTGCAACGCTCAAATTAGCCATTCTAACCTGTCCGTGACCAATGATAGCCATACGGGAAATCTTGCCCCAATCTCCAGGATATGCGTTCCACAAATCTGCACAGAAGCGACGGTTAATTTCCTTAACAATAGAATGAATTCTAGGAAGCTTAAAGCTAAATAGATCCTCATTCCAGCATTCAAGTGCTTCTGGCATAACTGTATGGTTAGTATAAGAAATAGTCTTAGTTACTGTATACCAAGCATCATCCCATGTATAGTTATAAACATCCATCAAAATTCTCATAAGCTCTGGTACACAAAGCGCTGGATGAGTATCGTTGATGTGAATTGCAACCTTGTCTGCAAACTCATTCATTGAGCCGTATGCAGCTAGATGGTCACTAATAATGCTTTGAAGGGATGCTGAAACCAAAAAATATTGTTGTGTCAAGCGCAAAAGCTTACCTTCAGTATGCTCATCTGAAGGATAAAGAACCTTAGAGATAACCTCTGCATTGCTTGATTGTTGAATAGCCTTTACATATTGACCTTGTGAGAACAAGCTCATATTAAAGTTAGTAATGTCATGTGCCTTCCATAAACGAAGTCTATTAACAGCTGATTGAGCACCTGAAATCATCATATCATATGGTACAGCTTCAACCTCTTCATAGTTTTCGTATTTAATTAAAAGCTTACCATTTTCCCATTCTTCCTTGATTTGACCACCAAAGCGAATTGTAAACTTCTTATCAGTTCTTGGAACAAGCCATTCTTCGCCGCCTGGCAACCAGTTATCAGGAAGCTCAACTTGGTTTCCATCAATAATCTTTTGCTTGAAAAGTCCATATTCATAAAGAATAGAAAATCCATCACCTGGGTAATTTAGAGAGGTCAAGGAATCCATAAAGCACGCAGCTAAGCGGCCAAGACCACCGTTGCCTAATCCTGGGTCTGGCTCCATCTCATAAATTTCATCAATATCAAAGCCGTAGTCCTTTAAAACCTCAGCGTAAAAATCAGCGATTCCCAAATTTCTTAAATTATTTTTGAGGGAACGACCTATTAAAAATTCCATGCAAAGATAGTATATTTTCTTTGCCTTCTCTTTTTTTACCTTATGCTTAAACGAGGATCTTTTTTGTGTAAGAATATCCTTAACGGTAAGGATTGTAGCCTTGTAAATTTGCTCCTTATTTGCGTCCTCTGGATTTACTCCAAAGTATCTTGAAAGCTTTAAGGAAAGCGCGTCCTTTACCGTTTCTTTAGAAAAAACTTGATTCATTGGTATTAACTCCTTTTAATGTAAATAAAGCAACATATATTTACATTTTTTGCCTATTTTTATCAATAACTGTCCCGTAATCACCTTACGGGACAGATTTTTTTATTTGTTAATTACTTTTCTATACATTTCAATGTATTTATTTGCGGAAACATTCCATGAAAAATCAGTTTCCATTGCTGTTTTAACAAGCGCTGCCCACTTTTTCTTATCGTGATAAAGCTCAACCGCTCTTGCAACAGCATCCTTCATTTCGTGTGCGTTATAATTTGCAAAGGTGAATCCATTACCCTCTCCATTATAAACATTATATGGTTTAATTGTGTCGTAAAGACCACCAGTTTCACGAACAACAGGAACTGTACCATATGCAGAGCAAATCATTTGTGAAAGACCACAAGGCTCACTCTTTGATGGCATTAAGAAAATATCAGAGCCTGCATAAATTTTCTTTGATAAATCCTTATTAAATTCAAGGAAAATCTTAACCTTATCTGGGTATCTTGCTTGAATAGATTTAAAATACTCCTCTAGCTCATATTCACCAGTTCCTAAAAGAACAAATTGAATTCCTAGGTCAAGCATTTCTGGCAAAATAAACTTAACAAGGTCAAAGCCCTTGTGTGATGCAAGTCTTGAAATCATTGTAACAATAGGAATATCTGGATTTTGCTCAAGACCACACATTTCTTGAAGTTGTCTTTTACATTCAATTTTGCCCTTTAAATCAGTTGAAGAAAACTTCTCTGCTATAACTGTATCGTTTTCTGGATTGTAATAATTAACGTCAATACCGTTTACAATTCCAGTTAGCTTATCGCTATATTGGTGAAGGATGTAGTGAAGACCACTTGAATAAAATTCAGATTGAATTTCATTTGCATATCTTTGGCTAACTGTTGAAACAACATCTGAGCAAACAATAGCACCCTTAGTTAAGTTAATGTTTCCATTATATTCAACAATACTACGGTCACCAAAGCAATCAAGACCGAATACATCGCCCAATATTGACATAGAAAAGATTCCTTGATAGTCAATATTATGGATTGTATAAATCGTCTTAATATCGCAATAATATGGGTTCATATAATATT
>JAZNFR010000269.1:0-3657 GCA_045576055.1 Eubacteriales bacterium | reverse complement strand
CTATCAATTGAAGATTTTATCAAATTAAGATTTAAAGTGACCAAAATAGAAGGTAAATTAATATGAAAAAGTTAGGACTAATTTTAACTATTCTTTTAACATTAATCATACTTGCCTCTTGTTCTCTTCCACAAAGGCCAGGTTCTGACAAAGAAAACGAAAAAGAAAGCGCCTCAATTTCTTCTGAAAAAGAAACCGAAGAGGACGAAGATGAAGAGGAAGAAGACTCAACTGATACCGAGCTTGAAACCGACTCCGAGGATTCTACCGAAAGCGAAGTTGAAACTGATACTGAAAGCTCAACCGAAGTTACTGATACTTCGACTGATATGGTAACTGAGACCGAGACCGAAAGCTCAACTGAGGCAGCAACTGAAACCAACACCGAAAGCTCAACTGAATCTGATGCCGATTCAAGCGCTGATGAGATAGTAGTTGAATATATAGCGTGGGAGGGTGGAAGCATTAAAGGAAACATGGTGCAAAATCTTACCTTAACAAATGGGTTCGCACTTACTGACGAGGTTTGTGCTGTTAGTGACGAGGGATACGTATTTGTTGGCTGGGATGACGGCTACGAGGAAGCCACTCGAACAGATTACGTTATGGGAAGCGCAAGGTTTGTGGCAATTTTTGCAAAGCTACACACAATAAAATTTACTTTTAATGATGCTTGTGGCATAGTTGTCGGAGAAACCCAACAAATAATCGCCGAAGGGCAAAAAACAGCTTCTGTTTTTGCATATCCACAGGTAGGTTACAAATTTTCTCACTGGTCAAATGGTCTAACCGATCAAACCATTTCAATAACCGCTGAACAAAGCGAAGAAATCGAAGCTATTTTCGTTCAAGAAGAGCTTTCCTTACCTATTATTTCTCTAACCACAAATGGTGATGAGATTACCAAAGAGGAATATTTAGATTGTCAAGTTACAATCAAAAACACAGATGAAAAGTTCACGCTAGAAAATGCGGGTGCTCGTATAAGAGGTAGGGGCAACAGCACCTGGGAATACGATAAAAAGCCATACAAATTAAAGTTTGATGTGCGCCAAAATCTATTTGGCAACGGATACGCCAAGGATTGGACGCTAATTACCAACCACTCTGACCTCAGTCTTTCAAGAAACTATTTGGCACAGTCGGTAGCTTCTCTTTTTGATAACATAAATGAAACGACAGCAACTCAGTTTGTTGAGCTTTATATTAATGGAAAATACTTGGGTGTTTATCTACTTTGCGAGCAGATAGAGGTGCAGGAAAACCGTGTAAACATTACTGAGAATAGCGAAATCGATACTGGCTATCTAATCGAGCTTGACGGACGCAAGGACGGCTACGGATTTGACCTTTTGGGTAAATATTATGTAATTAAAGATCCTGACACCGATAGTGAGCTTTTCACCGAAGAGCACGAGGCTTTTATTAAAAATTATTTAGAATCATGTATGTTTGCGCTTGTAGAAAACGACTACCAAAAGGTGACAGAGCTTATAGATGTAAACAGTTTTGCCGATGCCTATATAGTTTATGAATTATTAAAGTCTGCCGATGCTGGTTATTCAAGCTTCTTTATGCATAAGGATGCAGGGGGCAAGCTTGTTTGCGGTCCAGTTTGGGACTTTGACAGAAGCCTTGGAATTGTTGGTCATAGCAAAGATGCGAAGCCATACGATGCGCTATGGGCAAGAGAACAAAATGTATGGTTTTGCACTCTTCTTGAATTTTCCGAATTTAGAGAGCTTGTTGGTGAAAAATTAATAGAATATGCACCAAAAATTGAAGAAAAGCTAATAGAGTGCTATGATTATCTTTACGAAAATCGTGACAGCTTTGATAGAAACTTTGAAAAATGGAGAATTTTAGGCACTTTTGTTTGGCCAAATGACGATGAATTAACGGAGCTTGATACTTGGGATTTGCAGGTTGAATATACTCGCACATACCTAAAAAACAGTCTTGATTTTCTTTTAGAGACATACCCATAATAAATAAAAAAGGACACCCTGTGTCCTTTTTTTTATTAAAACCAGCTTGTAATAAAAATTTCAAGTCCAATTATTACAAGTATTGCACCACCAAGAATTGATGCCTTACCAGAAAGACGTGATCCGCCTTTTTTGCCAAGGAAAGCGCCAAGCATACAGGTGATAAATGTGACAATGCCGATAATTACGCAAGCAAGAAGCGATTCACACCAATTATAGCCGTACTCTGAAAGAGTGAGCCCAGCAGAAAGTGCATCAATTGATGTTGCAATGGCTTGTAAAATAAGCACACCAAATGAGGTCAAAGCAACTGCCTCATCTTCCCTATGCTTTATTCCATCAATTATCATTTTTGTGCCAAGGAAGCCGAGAAGCCCCAAGGCAATCCAAGGAATTAACGATTCAAAAAACGGAAAAGCGGATGAAAAGCAGGTGATAAGAAGCCATCCAATGAATGGCATTGCACATTGAAACAGCGCAAAGGTGCCCGAAATTAAACACATTTTTCGTGTTTTCATTCTTGGCTCGCCAAGTCCGTTCGCAAGTGACGCAGAAAACGCATCTATAGCTAAAGCAAAGCCAGTAGCAATATTTATAAGAAAAAACCAACCATTTACGTTTTCCATATTTCATCCCTTTCCATTAAATTATATTTAAGCGAATGATATTCTAACACAATATATAAATTTTGTCAATAAAAAAGCACGCAATTGCGTGCTTTTCTTATTTTATTGGATGTAAATTTTTGAGTGATAAATCAAGAATTGGTGCTGAGTGAGTTAATGCACCGCTTGAAATAAAATCAACACCGAGATCGGTAAGGCGTGCGATATTTTCCTTTGTTACATTACCAGAAACCTCAACCTCTGCTCTGCCATCTATATACTCAATAGCCTCTTTTAGCTGTTCGTGAGTCATATTATCAAGCATTATGATGTCAGCCCCTGCTAAAACCGCTTCCTTTACCATATCGAGAGTTTCTACCTCAACCTCAATTTTTCTTACAAATGGTGCATATTCCTTTGCCATTTTAATAGCATTCTTTACGCTACCGGCAGCGCCAATGTGGTTATCCTTTAAAAGAACACCATCGGAGAGGTTGTATCTATGGTTTTTGCCACCACCAACACGAACTGCATACTTTTCGAAAATACGGTTGTTTGGTGTTGTTTTTCTTGTATCTAAAAGTGTTGTTTTTGTGCCCTCGAGCAGGCTTGCCACTTGTCTTGTGTAAGTTGCAACGCCACTCATTCTTTGCATATAGTTAAGTGCTGTGCGCTCACCAGAAAGAAGAACTCGAATATCACCTCTAACCTTAGCGATTAGCTCACCCTTTTTAATGTTATCGCCATCGTTTTTATAGAAGGTAACCTCAGTTTTTTCATCAATCAATGTGAAAACACGCTCAAAAACCTGGCTACCACATAAAACGCCATCTTCTTTGCAGATTAATTCAACCTCGCCGAGTTGAAATTCAGGCATTACGCTATTGGTGGAAACGTCTTCGCTTGTGATATCCTCATCAAGTGCGCCCAAAATTAGTGGATCAACCTTTAATTTTAATGTAGCATTATCAAACATTTTTCATTTTATCCTTTTCTATTTCTTCAAGTACTCTTGCCTTACGACCTTCCTTTAATTTTGGAATATCGTCATATTTTGTCATATC
>JAZNFR010000268.1:0-3771 GCA_045576055.1 Eubacteriales bacterium | reverse complement strand
TAGAGGAATTAAAAAAGATTTCAAAATAATTTAAAAAAGCAGGTTCCCTTTTGGGAATCTGCTCTTTTTTATAAGTATTTTTGACTAAGCTCGTCAATAAATCGCGCTAAATCCTTATCACGGATTAGGTGCTTATATTTTTCAATATATCTTTTCAAGGCTTCCTTATTTATTTGTCTTGGCTTCCCATCTAGTTTTTCTAAAAGGTTGTCAGAAAAGATTTTTTGTAAAGCGTCTTCGTCAATTTTTATTCCTTTTAGACGATGGTCATCAAAGGACATAAGCTCCTCATCAGTTGCTAAGAACCTATAAACACGGTCGCAAAGCCACTTGCCTGCCTCCATATAAACCGGGAAATCCATATCTGTGCCAAAAATGATTCTGTCTGCGTACTTTTCAAAAAACTCCTTAAAATACTTTGGGCGCTTATCAAAGCTTATATACATCTCTCCCCCTGGGGTGATGTCGACAGTCAGATTTGGGTATGTGTCAAGTAGTTTAGCAAGCTTTTCTGGTTCGTCCCCACAGAAGAAAAAATGCGCTAGACACAGGTTTAATTTTGGGTGCTTTTTAAGTATATTCTCTATTTGGTCAAAAAACTGGTCAAAGGTTGGGTATGAGCCGTCGCCATAGTACCATTTTTTTTTGATTCTTTCCTCTGTTGGCTCAGTCCAAAAGCACTTAGGATCCCTTACGTGCATAAGGATATATGTGCCGCTTTTCTCCATTTCACAAAACAGAGGCTCGAAAAACTCACTATCAAGAGGGCTATCAACTAAACTATATAGGTTTGGCTTACCTTCAAGCATTTTTATTCCGTCAAAGCCAATTTCCATAAGCTCGTTATGTTGAGTTTTTAAATCCATACCGACCATTTCCTCTGCTTTTGCTGGGTAGCTTGGGTAAATATATCCACCATAGGAAAATGTATTTTCGTTCAGCAATTTGTAAAACGCGCAAATTATGTTGTTGCTAACATCGCGTGACACTAGAATTGCGTTGCCTGATGGCAAAGGCGCTAGAGTGATATATTTCAGCCCACACTCACGTCTATATTCCTCAAGCCCGTGCAAAAAGTCTATATTATTTTCGGCGTCATACCATCTATGCATATGAATATGGCCATCTATTGGATTTTTGATATTTGGAAAGGGTTTTATGTAGTCTGCCATTACTATTCCTCGCTTTAATTGTTTACAATTAAATTTTAGCATTATGCATCCCAAAAAGCAAGATAATCTTGACATAAGAAAGGAAAAGTTTTATAATAAATACGAAATATAGACATTTTTGTGGGAAAGCGCGGTGAAAACCCGTCACAGCAGTCACTACGGTTAAAGTCCGAATGCCACCTAATTGTTTTTGGTGAAATTCCAATGGTAAAATCGGTTTTGGGCATATGAAGACCGAAAGCCAAAGAGCCTCCTTTTTGAGGGGTGTTTTATTGCTCTTTGTCCTGCCCTTTTGGGGTGGGATTTTTTATCTTATATTTCAGAATACCACAATGGGCTCGAACCATTGTGCATAAGAAAGGAGATACTATGAAAAAGGTACTATCAATTAGCGTTGCTTGTCTTATTTTGATTTCTTCCGTTTTCTTCATTGTCGGCTGTGGCAACAAGGAAAGCGAGACAGAGCTTAGTTTTACGTTCAAGGTTGTGCACCTCGATGGCACAGAGAAAACCTTTGAGGTAAAAACCCACAAGTCAATGCTTGGTGATGCTTTGACCGAAAAGAACTACATATCCGGCTATCAAAGTCAGTATGGCTTGACAGTTGAAACAGTTGACGGCGAAAAGCTCGACTGGAACACCAGTGGTGCTTATTGGGCGCTTTACATAAATGGCGAATATGCACCAACAGGCGTTGATTCAACTAAGATTGTAGATGGCGCGACGTACACCTTCAAGGCTGAGAAAATGTAAAAATAAAAGGGGCTCATAGAGTCCCTTTTTTCTTTTATCTGTTATTAATTAATTTAGTAAGCTCAACAGGTGGTACAATAACGCCATCCTTGTAAACACGCATATTGCCTGATGCAATCTCGTCGATAAGAACAACCTGACCGTTGTTGTAGCCAAACTCAAACTTAATATCCCAAAGGTCAAGTCCGATTGTTTTTAGGTCATCGGCAACGATCTTTGTAATCTTAAGTGTTTGGTCCTTTAGGCTTTCAAACATTTCCTTTGTCATAACCTTAAGAGCAACAAGTCCCTCACCAGTTACTAGTGGGTCGCCCTTTTCGTCATTCTTAAAGGTACATTCAACGTATCCACCCTCAAGTGGTGTTCCATCCTTAATGTATTCGCCATATCTACGGATGAAGCTACCTGTTGCAACCAAACGGCAGATAACCTCAAGTCCGCCACCACCAAGCTCTTTTCCAAAGCACTCAGCAGGAAGAACCTCCATAGTAGCGTTTTCTATATCAGCAGAAACGTAGTGTGTCTTGATTCCTGCCTTCTTTAGCATTTCAAAATAGTAAACAGAAGTTTCAAGGTTTGCCTTACCGATACCATCAATTGTAAGACCAACTGTATTTTCGCCTGGATCAAAAACGCCATCCTTGCCTGTGCAGTCATCCTTGAACTTTAGAAGAACATTGCCATTTTCAAGTGCGTAAACGTCCTTTGTTTTACCTGTATAAATCTTTTTCATATTTTATCTCCTTTAATGCGTAGCATTTCTTACAAAAATATTATAAATGCTAGGACATAATTTTTCAATAGTTTTCCTTAAAAAAATAGGATTTTTTGTCAAAAAATTTACGTTTGATTTTTCTTGTTTTTTGTTTAATCTAAACAATTCAAGTGTGAGGAGCATGCCCCTCACACAAATATTATTTCACTAAGAAACGTTTAATTTTACGAGAAGCAGTCTTTTCAAATGGCTCCTTACGTAGCTCTACCACATCAACATGCTTAAATGATTCAAGCTTTTGGTTTAGGTCGTGAACTGCGTGGTTAATTGCCTCATAGATTGTTTCATCATCGTGAAGTCCGTGTGCATTGCACTCATCGTAGTTTGGAACAACAACAGCAGCAATAATGGTGTCTCCCATTTTCTCGTTTTCGCGTCCAACAACTACGACCTCGGAAACATATGGAATTGTTTCGATATACTCTTCAATTTCCTCTGGAAATACGTTTTTACCATTGGATGCTATAATGATGTTCTTTTTTCTACCTGTGATATAGATATAGCCCTTTTTGTCAACATAGCCATAGTCGCCTGTTCTAAACCAGCCGTCATCTGTCATAACCTCAGCAGTTAAATCTGGACGATTATAGTAGCCAAGCATTACGTTTTTACCTGTAACAACGATTTCACCGTAGTTGTCCTCTTCTCTTTCCTTCTCGATTCTAACACTGACGCCATCCATAGGCTTACCACAGGAGCTTCTGTTATATTTATCGAGTGGAACAACGGAAATAAGTGGTGCGCACTCAGTAATTCCATAGCCTTGTGACATTTGGATTCCGATTGCGTGGAAGAAGTCAACAATTTCAGGATTCAAGGCTGCGCCACCAACAACAAGGTACTTTAGTCTGCCACCGAATACCTCGTGCAAGTCCTTAAATAGCTTTCTTCTCATATCAATGCCGAAGCAACGAAGGAATTTGCTAATCTTCATACCTGTCTTTAGCTTCTTTGTTTTACCTTGCTTTTCAACATTTTTAAGTATAGTCTTATAAAAGGTTGAAGCAAACAAAGGAACTAAGGTCATAATTGTTGGCTTATATTGCTTAATGTTCTTTACAACATATTTAA
>JAZNFR010000267.1:0-4110 GCA_045576055.1 Eubacteriales bacterium | reverse complement strand
GGACAAGCCAGTTTTGGTTGACCACTATATCAGAGGTAAAGAGGTTGAGGTTGACGCAATCTGCGACGGACACGACGTATTTGTTGCAGGAATTATGGGGCTTGTTGAAAGAACAGGCGTTCACTCAGGCGAGTCTATAAGCGTTTACCCTGCATTTAGTATTTCAGACAAGGTTAAGGGCAAGATTCTTACTTATTCTAAGAAGCTCGGTCTTGGCATTGGAATTATCGGTCTATTTAACATTCAATTTATCGTTGACTCAAACGACGATGTTTACATTATCGAGGTTAACCCACGTTCATCAAGAACAGTTCCATTCCTCTCGAAATCAACAGGCTATAGCCTTGCTGATATTGCAACAGAGGTAATCCTTGGAAAATCACTCAAGGAGCTTGGAATTTTCGACCTCTATCCACAAGAAAAGAAACGTTGGTACTGCAAGGTTCCAGTGTTCTCATACAAGAAAATTAGTGGCGTTGACGCTTACCTTTCCCCAGAAATGAAATCAACTGGTGAGGCAATCGGATACGATGATACACTTAACCGTGCATTCTATAAGGCACTTCAAGCGTCTGGTATGCAGGTACAAAACTACGGCACAGTTCTAGTAACTGTTGCTGACAGCGATAAGGAGGAGGCACTCCCACTTATCCGTCGCTTCTACAACCTCGGCTTCAATATTGAGGCAACAGAGGGCACAGCTAAGTTCTTAAAGGAGCATGGCATTAGAACCAGAGTTAAGGCAAAGATTGGCTCAGGCTCATCCGATATTCCAGAGTCTATGCGTCAAGGACATATCGCTTATGTAATCAACACAAGCGACCTCGACACCGACCAAGGTAAGAAGGACGGCTATCAAATCAGACACCTAGCAATTGAAAACAACATTTCACTCTTTACATCTCTTGACACAGTAAGAATTTTACTTGACGTTTTAGAGGAAATCACAATTACAATTTCAACAATTGATGCATAAGGCGGTGGTAAACCCACCCCCTTTTGCCACGCTTGAAATAAAGCGATGGGCGCAAAATAAAGTTGAAAATAATTAAAAAGGAAAATAAAGTGAAAGACGTACTATTAACTATAAAAACAAATAAAAAAATCGCTAAAAACACCTACGAAATGGTGCTAGTAGGCGATACAGAGGGAATAAAGGCAGGCGCTTTTGTTAACTTAAAGCTTGATGGCTTTTTCCTTCGCCGTCCTATCTCGGTTTGTGAGGTTTCGGGCAATGAGTTAACTCTTATCTACAAGGTAGTGGGTGAGGGAACTGAAAAAATGGCAAATATGCAGGCAGGCGATGAGCTATGGACCTTGACAGGTCTTGGCAACGGCTACGACCTTTCAAAGAGCGGAGATAGACCTTTGTTGGTTGGTGGAGGAGCCGGCGTGCCCCCTATGTATGAGCTTTGCAAGGAGCTAATAGCTGAGGGCAAAAAGCCAGCGGTTATTCTTGGCTTTGGTGGAGCTGACGAAATCTTTTATGAAAACGAATTTAAAAAGCTTGGCGCTGACACATACGTTACAACAGTTGACGGCTCGTACGGTACAAAGGGCTTTGTAACTGATGCATTTGACAAGGTGGACTATACATATGTATATACCTGTGGACCTGAGCCAATGCTAAAGGCCGTTTACAATAAGAGCACAACAAGTGGTCAATACAGCTTTGAGGAAAGAATGGGCTGTGGCTTTGGCGCTTGTATGGGATGCTCATGCAAAACTAAATATGGAAACAAGAGAATCTGCAAGGACGGACCTGTGCTTGAAAAGGAGGAAATTATATGGTAAGCTTGAAAACCGAGCTCTGTGGTATTGAGCTTGACAACCCATTAATTCCTGCCTCTGGTACATTCGGCTTCGGCTACGAATTTGCAGAAATTTATGATATAAATTGTCTTGGTAGCTTTTCCTTCAAGGGTACAACTAAGGACCCTCGCTTTGGAAACCCAACACCAAGAATCGCAGAATGTAAAGATGCAATGATTAACTCCGTGGGACTTCAAAATCCGGGAGTTGAAAATGTTATAAAAAATGAGCTACCTAAATTAAGAAAATGCTTCCACAAGCCAGTAATGGCAAATGTTAGTGGCTTTTCCGTTGACGAGTATGTTTACACAGTTGAAATGCTTGACAAGGAAGAGGGCATTGGCTGGTTTGAGGTAAATGTAAGCTGTCCAAACGTACACGGAGGTGGAATGAGCTTTGGCACATCCCCTGAGGCTGCCGCCGAGGTGACACGCGCAGTAAGAAAGGTAACAAACAAGCCACTTATTATTAAGCTATCTCCAAATGTAACAGATATCGTTTCTATCGCTAAGGCGTGTGAGGAGGCGGGTGCTGACGGCATCAGCTTAATTAACACACTTCTCGGTATGAAAATAGACTTAAAGACCAAAAAGCCAGTTATTGCAAACAAAATGGGTGGCTTTTCTGGACCTGCTATCAAGCCTGTGGCTATAAGAATGGTATATCAGGTTTATGATGCAGTTAAAATTCCAATCGTGGGTGGTGGCGGTGTTGCCACAGCTGAGGACGTTATTGAAATGATGCTAGCAGGTGCAAGTGCAGTTGAAATTGGCGCACAAAACCTTGTTGACCCAATGGCGTGTCCAAAAATTATTGAAGATTTACCACGAGTAATGGAAAAATACGGTATAAAAAATTTAAAGGATATAATAGGAGGTGCTCACTAATGGGAAAGGATGTAATTATCGCTTGTGATTTTGCAAGCAAGGAGCAAGTATTTTCATTTCTTGACAAGTTCGAAAATGAAAAGCCATTTGTTAAAATCGGTATGGAGCTATTTAATGCTGAAGGACCAGACATTGTAAGAGAGATTAAGAAAAGAGGTCATAAAATATTCCTCGACCTTAAGCTACACGATATTCCAAACACAGTTAAAAAGGCAATGTCAGTGCTTTCACGCCTTGACGTTGATATGACAAACGTACACGCTAGTGGTACTATCGCTATGATGGAGGCAGCGCTTGAGGGCTTAAGACGTGAGGACGGCACATGCCCACTTCTAATTGCTGTTACTCAATTAACCTCTACAAGTGAGGAAAGAATGAGAGACGACCTGCTTATTAACGAGCCAATGGACAAGGTTGTTATGCACTACGCACAAAATGCTAAAAAAGCAGGTCTTGCTGGTATCGTTTGCTCACCACTTGAGGCAGAGAAGGTACACGCTACCTGTGGCAAGGACTTTGTTACAGTTACCCCAGGTGTGCGCTTTGCTGATGGCGACAAGGGCGACCAAGTAAGAGTTATGACACCAGCTGAGGCTAAAAAAATCGGCTCAGACTATATTGTTGTAGGTAGACCAATTACAGCAGCTGCCGACCCAGTTGCAGCATACCGTCGTTGTGTAGACGAGTTTGTTGACTAAAGAGAAGCCTCCTTTGTAAAGGAGCCTTGAAAAGGAGTTTATTATGGAAGCATACAAGAGAGAATTTATACAGTTTTTACAAAACGCAGGAGTTTTGAAGTTTGGCGATTTTACAGCTAAAAGCGGCAGAAAAATCCCATATTTTATTAACGCAGGCGAGATTAAAACAGGCGAGAACATTGCAAAGCTTGGCGAGTTCTACGCTAAGGCATATTTTGACAAGGTAGGCAAGAAGCAAACTGCACTTTATGGCCCAGCTTACAAGGGTATTTCAATTGCAGTTTCTACATCTATCGCACTTGCAAAGGAAGGACTAAACCTACCATTCTTCTTCAACCGTAAAGAGGTTAAGGACCACGGCGAGGGTGGAGTTTTTGTAGGTTATAAGCCACAGGCAGGCGAGGAGGTAGTTATCGTTGAGGACGTAATTACAGCAGGAACTGCCATTCGTGAAACTATGGAAATTATGAAGAGCGTAGAGGGCATTAAGGTTGCTGCTTGCTTTGTAATGGTTGACCGTAAGGAAAAAGGGCAAGGCACAAAGGGCGCAATGGTTGAAATTGAGGAGGAATTTGGCTTCCCAGTTTATTTCGTTGTTGTCGTTTACGACATTATTGAGTACCTAAGCGAGGACGAATCAAATAAGGAAAACGTAGATAGAATTAAACACTATCTAACTGTCTACGGAGCATAAGGCACAAAATCCTGCACTG
>JAZNFR010000266.1:0-15384 GCA_045576055.1 Eubacteriales bacterium | reverse complement strand
AAATGAACGAACCAAATTTTCGATAAATCGAAAAGGCAGGTCGCACCATATCCCCAAAGCACAAAAAAGGACACCCAAATTGGTGTCCTTTTTTGTGGTGGGGGATGCTGGATTCGGACCAGCGAAGTCGTTGACAACAGATTTACAGTCTGCCCCCTTTGGCCACTCGGGAAATCCCCCATATTAAGTTGCAGGACACTTGGAGCTGGTGAACGGAGTCGAACCATCAACCTGCTGATTACAAATCAGCTGCTCTGCCATTGAGCCACACCAGCGTATTGTCCTGCAACGCACCTTATTCTATCACATAAAAAATAGTTTGTCAACACTTTTTTTAATTTTTTTCAAATTTTTTAGATTGCATAATTTTGGGCGTAAGAAAAAGCGCCACTAAAGGCGCTTTCTTTTATGGTAAATTTAGCTTTTTGTTCATCAGCCAATTTGTTATGAAAAAGAATACAACAGCTATAGCAACTGAAGAAACAAAAGAGAACAAAAGCGTTATGTTGGTGATAATCAACGGGTCTAGCATTGCAACGTCTTCCCAAATCTCGCCAGAGGTATAAAGAAACGCACCAACTGTTAAAAGCGTTGAAAATACTTGCTCAACGATATAGTAAATAATGTGGCCAACAACAATAACAGCACCGCCTGCCAAAAGCTTGTGCTTCTTTGCCACAATTCCGCCGAGGAAAATAGCAAAGAAATAGAAAATTTCTGATGCCAATATTCCAAAAAATGCGTTTTCGATAAGCAAAATTATTGTGAGGGTTAAATTCATTTTGTCAAGCTCTTTGAAATCAAAGAGATAAATGAAAAGGCTTTGTTCGTTTATAGAAACTGAAGGAACAACAATAAGAATCGCACCTAAAACTAGGATTAATAATGCTATTACGTTCCAAATAAAGCCGTTTAGAATCTTTGAAAGAAGAATTTTTGTTGGACTAACAGGCAAGGTAAATGTTAGGTAACCTTGGTCGGTAATTAATGTTTTATAGAAGTTTACAGCGACCAAAACCATAACTGTAAGCATAGCGATGCCTAATAGAAGAAAAACAAACAGCATCGAAAGTGAAAGCGCAAAGCTTCCAAGTGAAACAACAGTGTATTGGTTAATGTGTGTGTCGTGGAGCGCTGTGTCTCCTGCTTGATATGCCTCGAAGGCGAGAACACTTAGCTTTTGCCCGTACACTGCAACATAGGATTGGACTGTAGATGCCAAAAATCCAAGCATGGTAATAATCAAAGCGCCGATGCAAAGAGGTCTTGTCGCCTTGCCAACGCTTTTGAAATCGTGTCTTAGTAGCTTAGCGAACATATTTAAACACCTCCCTGAAATGCAAGTCAAGGGTTGAGTCGCTTGAAGCTTTGAAATCGGCAATGGAATTATGCTCAACTATCTCACCATTTTTGATAAAAATGTACTCGTCAAGCACATTTTCAATGTCAGAAATTAGGTGTGTTGAGATAAGAACAGCTGCGTTTTCGTTATGTTCTCTAATTATAGTTTCAAGAATGTAGTCGCGCGCTGCTGGGTCAACACCTGCAATTGGCTCGTCAAGCAAATAAAGCTTGGCACGCCTTGACATAACAAGAATTAGCTGCACCTTTTCCTTTGTTCCCTTGGAAAGGACACGTAGCTTTGCTTTTGGGTCGATTTCAAGATCTGAAAGCATCTTTTCAGCAGCTTCGCGGTTGAAGTCCTCGTAAAAATCCTCAAAAAAGTCGAGGCATTCATCAACTCTCATCCAAGAGTTAAAGTAAGGGCGCTCAGGTAAATATGAAACGATTGATTTTGTTTCAACGCCAATTTCCATACCATCAATAAAGGTAGAGCCCGAGGTTGGAGAGAGAATACCTGCCAAAATTTTAATCATAGTTGTTTTTCCGCTGCCGTTAGGACCAAGTAGACCTACGATTCTTCTGCTTTTTAGTGAAAGCGAAACGCCCTTTAGTGCCTCACTCGCCCCATAGCTCTTTTTAAGGTTGTCAATAAGAACAAGAACGTCACTTGAGGCAACGTCCTTTTTGGACGCATCTTCGCTTGAAATATATTCCTCGATAATTTCTTCGTACATATTAGATCCCCTATAAATCTATTTGTTGAGATTTTAGAAATTCCTTGATTTTTGCAAAGGTTTCCTCGCTTATTGCGTGCTCGATTTTGCAGCTGTCCTCAAGCGCAGTTTTCTCACTAACGCCAAGGGCAATAAGCACTTTCGAAATCACCTCGTGTCTTTCATAAATACGGTTAGCAATTTCAAGCCCCTTGTCGGTTAAATCGATGTTTCCATCGTCATCAACGGTGATATATCCACCCTCGCGAAAGTTCTTCATAGCGACAGAAACGCTAGGCTTTGAAACTGACAAATCATTGGCAATATCAATAGAGCGAACAAACCCCTTTTGCTTCTTTATAATTAAAATCGACTCTAGATAATTTTCTGCCGATTCCTTGATAATCATACGCTAATCTCCTTTCGTTAATGCATATAAATATTATAACATATAATGATGACTTTGTCAAACAAAAACGCACTCATAGGAGTGCGTTTGATTTATAAAGAAGCCTTGTAGCCTTGCGCTTCGATTGCAGAGATGATAATGCTTGAATCGATCTCCTTTGAAAGCTTGATAACAACATTTGATTTTTTGTGGCTTGGCTTAGCCTCGCTAACGCCGTCGATAGCCTCTAAAACATTTTTTACTCTTGCCTCGCAATGTGGGCACATCATGCCTTCAACCTTGATTTCTAATTTCATTTCATTTTCTTCCTTTTCTATAATAATTTGTTTTTTCTTTCGTTTGTATGGGTGCTTTTCGTTAAACAGGTTCAAGCGCAATGCGTTTGTCACAACGGAGAAGCTTGATAAGCTCATTGCAAGTGCACCAAACATTGGGGAAAGGGTAAGCGCACCATTAGACACGTAAATAAATGCACCAGTAGCCAATGGAATTCCTATCCCGTTGTAGATAAATGCCCAAAATAGATTCTGTTTTATGTTTAGGAGTGTCGCGCGACTGAGCTTAATCGCTGTGCAAATGTCAAGAGGATTGCTTTTCATAAGGACAATGTCTGCTGTGTCGATTGCGATATCAGTTCCGTTTCCGATTGCCATACCAATATCAGCTGTTGCAAGGGCGGGGGAGTCGTTGATTCCATCGCCAACCATAATAACCTTGCCGTATTTTTTCATTTTATTAACTACATCAGCCTTGCCGTCGGGCAAAACGCCCGCAATAACATCGTCAACTTCAATTTCACGTGCGACAGAATGCGCAGTTCTTTCGTTGTCGCCAGTTAGCATAACTGTGTAAAATCCCATTTCCTTTAGGTGGGCAACAGCTTCGTGCGCACCGTCCTTTAAGGAGTCTCTTACTGCAATTATGCCGAGGGGAGTGTCGTTTTTTACGAAAAACAGCGGAGTTTTTCCATCCTCTGCTAAGGATTCAAAATGGGATTTTAATAAATCGCTATCACCTAGGCGCTCAGTAGTATATTTATAGCTTGCGCCAAAATACAAGTCGCCTTCGTATTCGCCCATAACACCACTACCGCTGAGGGTTTTAAAGTGCTCAAGTGGGAAAGAGGTTATTCCCTTTTCCTTTGCCCTTTGGTTTATGGCACTTGCAAGTGGATGCTCACTCTTTTCTTCGAGTGAAAAGGCAAGTCTTAATAATTCGTTTTCATCAATTCCAAATGGAATTATATCTGTTACCTCAGGCTGACCTTTGGTTATTGTACCTGTTTTGTCAAGTAAGATTATGCCGCATTTGCCACAAGCCTCAAGCTTGGCAGCATCCTTGAATAATATGCCTTTTTTAGCGCCAACGCCACTGCCTACCATTATGGCAACAGGCGTTGCAAGACCGAGCGCACATGGACAGCTTATAACTAAAACTGAAATTCCACGCGCTAAAGAATAACCGATGTTGGCTCCACATAAAAGCCAAATTACAATTGTCAAAAGAGATATTCCAATCACAACTGGAACAAAAAACCCAGACACTGTATCGGCAATTTTTGCAATAGGTGCCTTTGTAGCAACAGCATCAGACACTGTTTTTATTATTTTTGATAATGCTGTTTTTTCTCCTACATCTGTCGCTTTTGCTGTTATATAACCAGATTTGTTGACAGAAGAAGCAAAGATTTTATCTCCAACTCTTTTTTCGGCGGGGACGCTTTCTCCTGTTAAGGAGGATTCATCTAGTGAGCATTCGCCCTCTAAAATTATACCGTCGGTTGGAACGCTTGCACCTGCCTTTACAATAAAGGTGTCGCCTTCCTTTATATTAGAGGCATCAACCTCAGTTTCAACTCCGTCAACCAGTAAAATCGCGCTTGTCGGCTTTAGCTTGATTAAGCTCTTTAGTGCGTTTTTTGTTTTTCCCTTTGAAAATGATTCTAGCATTTTTCCGATGGTTATTAAAACTAAAATCATAGCGGCGGATTCGAAATATAAATCAGAGTGGACAAGCTCATTTAAATATATTTTGTTTTCACTATTTATGCACATGATAAATAGAATTACTGTGCTATATATAAATGAAGCGCCAGATCCGATTGCAACCAAGGAATCCATATTAGGTGATAGCTTTATAATTCCCTTAAAGCCACTCACAAAGAATTTTTGGTTTATTACTAAAATGATAGCTGAAAGAATCATTTCTGCAAGTGCTAAGACAATAGGATTTTCCTTGAAAAGGTTCGGCATATATAGTCCTATATGTCCACCCATTGAAAGGTACATAAGAGCTAGTAAAAATCCAAGGGAAACAAAGAATCTTCTTCTTAAAACTGGGGACTCGTTGTCGATAAAAATGTTTTTTTCTTCTATAGATGTGTCGATGGTCTGACTTTGAGGAGTAGCGCCGTAGCCCGCCTTTTTTACTGCGTTTATTATATCAGCATCGCTAGCTTGGCCTTCCGTGCTCATAGAGTTAGTCAAAAGATTAACAGAGCAGGCTTCAACCCCTTCAAGGGCATTAACTGCCTTTTCAACGCGTGCAACACATGCGGCACAGCTCATGCCTGTTATATTAAATTTTTTCATCAAGTACCCCCTTTTCTCTTTAGTCTATCAATTTAATTATACCCTTAAAAAGTGTTTTGTCAACCCCACTTTTAATGAGGACAAGACGCTAAAATAGTGATTTTTCGAAAACCTTCCTTATTAATTAGTAATGAGGAATTGATAAAATTTTTGACAAAAAATATTACCCCAAAAAATTTGAAAAAATTTGAAAAAACCTGTTGACAAAACTGGTTAGTTATGCTATACTAACTGCGGAGTTAGTCAAGACTAACTCAAGATTTTTGTGAAGGAGAAAACAAAAATGACTTTAAAGGACGCAAAGGTTGGCGAAACGCTTAAGGTTCTAAAGGTAACAGGTGAGGGACCTATTAAAAGACGTATTATGGACCTCGGCATTACCAAGGGCGTTGAGATTTATGTGAGAAAGGTGGCTCCTCTTGGAGACCCGTTTGAGCTTACAGTTAGAGGCTACGAGCTTAGCTTAAGAAAAGAAGATGCTAAGATGGTAGCGACAGAAAAAATCGGTTAAATTTTATTAGATATGCGAGATTACGCATTTAGGAGGAGAAAATGTCTATTAAAATTGCTTTAGTTGGAAACCCCAACTCAGGTAAAACGACCTTGTTTAATGCATTGACAGGCGCTAACCAATATGTTGGTAACTGGCCGGGCGTTACAGTCGAGAAAAAAGAGGGAAAAATAAAGTGGAATAAGGAGGTTATTTTAACAGACCTTCCAGGTATTTACTCACTTTCCCCATATACACCAGAGGAGATAGTTGCAAGAAACTATTTGGTTGACGAGCACCCAAGCGCGATAATCAACATAGTTGATGGCACAAACCTCGAAAGAAACCTTTATCTAACAACACAGCTTCTTGACTTCGGCATTCCTATGGTTATTGCAATTAACTTTATGGACGTTGTAAGAAAGCGTGGCACAAAATTAAACCTTAGTAAAATCGAGAAGGAGCTTGGCTGCAAGGTTGTTGAAATTTCTGCTCTAAAGGGCGACGGAATTGAGGAGGTTGCAAAGGAAGCAATCTCAATTGCAACATCAAAGCCTTCCTTTAAAAAGGACATTTTTTCTAAAAAGACCGAGCAAGCAATTGAGAAAATAGAGAAGATTGTTTCTGGTGGCTACATAGAGGAAAGAGAGCTTCGTTTTATCAGCGTTAAGCTCCTTGAAAGAGATGAGGAAATAATTTCCCACATTGACCTTAGCGAAAAAGGCAAGAAAGAAATAGAAAAAATAATCAAAGCGCTTGAAGAAGAATTCGATGATGACAGTGAAGGAATTGTTATAAGTGAGCGATACGATTATATAACATCAATTGTTGAGAAAAAGGTGTCAGGCAAGGACAAAATTTCCACCTCTGACAAAATAGATAGAATAGTAACAAACAGATGGCTTGCAATCCCAATTTTTGCCCTTGTTATGTTCTCTGTATATTTTATTGCAATAGGAACTATTGGACAATGGATGACAGACTTTGCAAACGAAACGTTGTTTGGCGAATGGATTGTGCCGGGTGCGGTTTCGCTTCTTGAGGGCTGGGGTGTTTCACCTTGGGTTGTTGGACTCGTTGCTGACGGAATAATCGGCGGAGTTGGCTCTGTGCTTGGCTTTGTGCCACAAATGGTAATACTTTTCTTGCTTCTTTCACTCCTTGAGGATTGTGGATATATGTCAAGAATAGCCTTCATTATGGACAGGGTTTTCCGTCGCTTTGGTCTTTCGGGTAAATCATTTGTACCAATGCTTATAGCCTCTGGCTGTGGCGTTCCCGGTATTATGGCAAGCCGTACAATTGAGCAGCAAAATGACCGCAAAATCACAATAATGACAACAGGCTTTATTCCTTGCTCGGCGAAAATGCCAATAGTTGCATTTGTTGCTGGTGAAATCTTTGGCGGAGGATTCTGGGGCGCAGTTGTTGCAACCGGTGCATACTTTGTCGGCATAGGTGCAGTTATTTGCTCAGGCATTATCTTAAAGAAATTCAAAGCATTTTGGGGACATCCAGCACCATTTGTTATGGAGCTTCCCGAATATCATGTTCCTGCACCAAAAAACGTATTTAAATCAACATTTGACCGTGCTTGGAGCTTTATTAAGCGCGCGGGTACAGTAATTTTGCTCGCAAGCATTCTCATTTGGACATTCCAAAACGTTTCACTCGATTCAACTAAATCCGAGGTCGTTATGGACCTTGAAACCGGTGAAGCCATTCACGGCGTGCACGCCCACGAGATATACGACGAGGACGGCAACGTAATTGACTACGAGATGGCGAACCACGATGGTCCTCACTTTATAAAAGAGGGGTGTACATCAAAATCGGTTCTTCAAGTGCTTGGAGAGGGACTCTCAATAGTGTTTAAGCCACTTGGCTTTGGAGAAAGCTGGGAAACAAGTGTGGCAACTGTTCTTGGCTTAGTAGCTAAGGAGGAGGTGCCTGGCGCTCTCGGCACAATGACAGAGGGAAGCAATCTTTCCTCCGCTGCAGATGAGTTCTTTGCGCATAGCCGTTTAAAGGGCCTTTCATTCTTGGTTTTCAACCTCCTTTGTGCACCTTGCTTTGGTGCTATCGGAGCTATAAAAAATGAAATGAACAGCAAAAGATGGACTTGGCTCACGCTTGGTTATATGACCGGACTTGCGTATGCATTGTCGTTGATGGTTTATCAGTTCGGCAGACTTGTGCGATATGGTTCATTTGGATTTTTCACGGTAATTGCATTTATTTTACTGGCGATTTTCCTATACCTACTTTTCAAACCTGCAAAATTTTCAATTTTTGGAATTTTCAAAAAGAAAAAAGCGTAATTCAAAATATTTATAAGGAGGACACAATATGCTACCCACAATAATAGCAATAGTAGTGATTTTGGCAATCGTTTTGGCGATAGTAATCAAAATGATAATAAACAAAAAACAGGGAAAAACCTCGTGCTCCTGTGGCTGTGGTGGATGTGCAATGAAGGATATGTGCCACTCCTCGAAAAGCGAAGATGAGAGGGCTTTGCCAAATGAGCAAGAAAATGGCGAAGTAAATAGAATTAAAGCCCCATAAAAATTTTACATATGATTTTCCAAAGGCTAACCAAGGGGAACGGTTAGCAAAAAAGCGAGTGCCAAACGGCACTCGCTTTTTTATTCAATTAAAGTCCAAATCTGCATAGGGCTTTCGCCTCTGTTGGCAAATGCGTAAAACGGGATAAGCTTTGCTTTGATTTTTTTGCGCTTTAAAGATAGCTGAGAGTATAGGGAAGAGGGCTTCTCCCTTACAAACGCATCAAGCTCTAATGTTGGAACGCCAAGCTCACTATTAAAGCCGTGGGTAAATTTGGTACATTTGTCTATGCGAATATCAAATATGTCATAAGAATTGTCGTTTCCCTCAAGACAGTAAACCAAAGGCCCGTGCATAACTGCCACCTTGCCTGCACAATCTCTAACCAAAGGGCTTGCCTCAACTAAACGGTCAACAATTTCAAATTCGATGGTTTTTTCTTCGTTTGCACGTAAAGAGAGGGGGACGTATCCGTTTTTTGCGAAATTTACATCGCCTAAATACTCTGGCACACGTACAAAAACTGTAATATCTTCACTTGATTTTAATGTTATCCTTCCACTTTCTGGGTAATTAGTTTTTTGAGAAAGTGTAATTTTTTTGCCATTTATATCAAAGCATGCACTGCTACTTATATATTGATGTAGATATATTGACTTGCTATCATATGTATATATATAAGAGCCGAGTGAGGCTAAGAATCTTACTATATTAGGAGGACAGCAGGAGCATTCAAACACCTCTTTTCTTGTCATAGGTGGAAGAGGGTCTTTGTTTTTTACTGATGCGTGTCTTGTGTGGTTTTTGGGAACAACCTCTAGTGGGTTTACATAGAAAAACGATTTTCCATCAAGAGAAAATGCGCTAAGAAATCCGTTATATAAAATGCGTTCTATTGTATCGGCATACTTTTTCTCATTGGTTAAAGCAAGCATTCTTTGCGCAAAGAAAGCAAGACCGATTGCAGCACAGCTCTCTGCATACGCGCCCTCATTTGGTAAATCGTATGGAATAGTGAACGCCTCACCTAAATATGTTGAGCCGATGCCACCGGTAATATACATTTTGTGGTTTATAATGTCATCAAATATACATTCACAGGCAAGCTTTAATTCCTCGTCGTTTTCCCTTAGTGCCAAATCCGCCATTGCAGAGTATAAGTAAACAGCGCGTACGCTGTGCCCCTCTGCTGTGCGCTGATTCTTAGGCTCTAGATGCGATTGACTATATTTAGCGTCAGCCCAATCAATAAAATCACCATCTGATATGCTCTTGCCACGCTCTAAAACAAAAAAATTAGCAAGGTCGAGATGCTTTTTTTCTTTTGTTAAATCGTATAAGCGCACAAGTGAAAGCTCAATTTCCTCGTGCCCAGGGGTTGTAAAGCCTGTGTCTTTGTCAATCTTAAAGCGCTTTTCAATATAATCTACATACTTTAGCATAAGGTCAAGAAGCTTTTTCTTTCCTGTTGCTTCATAATATGCAATGGCGGCCTCAATTAAATGTCCGGCACAGTATAGCTCGTGGCAGTCGCGATTAGTGAAAATATTTTCAGGCTCCATAGCAATAAAATAGCTGTTAAAATAGCCACAGGGTAGCTGATTTTCTTCTATTAAATCAACCACGTGGTCAACTATTTCTTCTAATATTGGCTCTCTTTTTTGCTTTGTGAGATATGCAACACCCTCTATCCATTTGGCAACATCACTGTCCCAAAAGATGTGTGGCTTCAAGGTTGCATTTTTATCGCATTCAAACGCCTTGAATCTTCCAGTTTCCTCAAATCTATTATATACAGCCCAAACAGTAGTTTCTCTTAATAGGGCTTGCTTTCTTTCCCAAAAGCCCTCGTTTATATCTATTTTATCATAGGTTAAAGATTTGTATGGCATAGCACCCTCCCCAAAAATCTCTTTCCTTTATTATATCATTACAAAAACAATATTGCAATAAAAAAGCACCCTTTTTAGGGTGCCTTTCATAATTAACTAAGCTTTGAGTATTCAGCAGGATTGCCAAGGGTTAATTCCTTTTTTATTTTGTCGTATTCGTAAGTGATGACGTCCTTGTCGCCTTCAGTTGAGGTTAGAGTAATCTTTCCAGAGAAAATTGAGAAGGTACCCTCCTCGGTTGTGATTTTAGGCTCACCCTCTGATGCGTCTAATGTTGTTTTTTCATAAGTATCGTCAGGCTTAAAGGTGATTGAAACTGCGATTTTATCTTCCTCGTTTAAATCATTCCAAGTGCCGAGAAGCGCTGTGTGATGTGAATTTCTATTTACCAAGGAAATGGCAACCACGCAAAGCAAAACTAATACGCAAAGTGCGCAAGAAATAGATATAATAAACTTTTTAGTTGACATAATTTTCTCCTTATTATGTGTTGTTCATTTATATAATACCACATTTATATCAAAAGTGCAAGAAAAAAGTGGTGCACATGCACCACTTTTATATTTGTTTCTTATACACCATAGAAAATTACACCTAAAACTCCTGAAAAAACAATTAAAATTATAGGTGAAACGGGCTTCTTTAATAGCTTTTTCCAGCCAAAGGCAAAAAGACAAACTAAGGCTAAAATAATAAAGCCAAAAATGTCAAGGCTAAAGCTACTTTCTATAGTGGAAATGCCAAAAAGAAGCTTTAAAATTAGAATTATAGACATTCCGAGAATAAGCGCAACAATTGCAGGGCGCATACCATTGAGGGTTGCGCTAACGCCACGATACTTAAGTAAATTTTTAAGAAATGCTGCAATAATTAAAATGATAATAAAGGATGGCAAAACAACGCCCAAGGTCGCTAAAAGTGCACCCCAAAAGCCACCCTGACTTGAGCCAACAAAGGTGGCAATGTTTATCGCAATAGGCCCAGGGGTTGATTCGGCAACTGCAACAAAATTAAGAAGCTCTCCTTCAGTTAGCCAACCGTTGCCAAGGCATTCGTCACGAATAAGCGAAATCATACCGAGCCCACCGCCAAAGGAAAGAGCGCCGATTTTTAAGAATGAAAAAAACAGCTGTAGCATTATTTCTTGCCCTCCCTTTCCTTAAAGAATTTTATAAGGAATATGGTAAGGCCGACTATACCACTTATTAGTATATAGAAAATAGCAGAGAAGCTTACATTAAATATACTAAATGACACCATCAAAACAGCAGTTAGACATAAAATTACAATGTTGAATGCGTTTCTTTTAAGCTGCTTTAGCATCTTTATTCCCGCTGATATAATTAAGTAAATTACACAGATTTGAATTCCGCGGAATGCCGATTTAACCCAAGTGATTTCCAAGAATCTATCAAAGAATAGTGATATTACAAAAATAATAACAAAGGAAGGAATGCACATTCCAATCGTTGAAAAAAGTGAACCTAGAAAGCCACCCTTTTTGTACCCAATATACGTTGACATATTGATTGCAATAGGCCCGGGGGTGGATTCGGCAACTGCCACTAAATCCATAAATTCGTCGTGGGTGAGATGACCCTTTCTTTCGACAAACTCGCTATGTAAAAGACTAATCATTGCGTACCCACCACCAAAGGTAAATGCGCCAATCTTCATCATAGTGAGCATAATTAAAAATAAGTCTTTAAGCCGTTTCATTTAAATACCCGTTTTGATTACTTTAATTAAATACTACCACAAAAATGGTAAAAGTTCAAGAAAAAAGTGGTGCAAAAGCACCACTTTCGTTTTTACATTTCCCAGCTGGAAATCCAAAGAGAAAATTCCTTGTAAAGGGAATCCATCTCTCCCTTTAATTCCTCGCTTTTATTGATAGTGTAAACATAGTCGAAATTATCAAACTTTTCAAGATACACTTTCTCTTCTGAGCGTGTATATCCACCGGTTTGCAGCTCGTTTAGAGCCTTCTTAGCTAGTGCCTCTGCCCCTCTTACGTTTTCAATAAGGCTTGATAATTTATCCTTGTCAAGCGCTTCCAGCCTTGCTACAAGAGAATCAAAATATCCTTCCTTATAGCCGTAATAGTACTGTGCACCATTCTTTGTAATGTAGCCGAGTGCATCACCTGGATGTAGGTAGTAGCCCTTAATAAGATTGCCGTTTGCATCAGTAAATGAATTTACAAAATAGGTTTCCCAAGCACATAAGAAGTTAACGTATTGATACATTTTATCAATATCATTAACAATATTGCTTTCGGCAATTTGCTGCCAAAGTGCTAGGTCGCTTGAAATCTCGTCAGCGCTGAGAATAGAGTAGGAAGCGTCAACGATTTTAAAGTTAAATTCATAGCCGAATTCGTCAGTGAAAAACTGGTCCTCACTTGGCGCAACCACAAGAGTACCTGTAACCTTGATTGCTTGCGTTGTGTATTCAAACGCTTTTCCCTTTTCTGGGTAAACCTCTAAGGTATTTGAAAGCTGTGAGGTGTTTGGAACACAGAACGGACAGCTTTGATATGGCATGTTCATAAGGAACATAAACGAGCCATCAACAGGCGAGGATGTTGCCATATAGCCGTTTATTGTGACAGCCTGTCCGTCGATTGTTTTTAAGTAATCGTAGGTTGAGGCAGATTTAAAGCTCAGCTTCACAGGGTCAACATTCTTCTTTCCACAGCCGATAACGGGAAGAAAACACAAAAGAGTAAGCGCTAAGCAAATGATTTTTAAATAAAATCCTTTCATATTTCCTCCTTATGAGTTAATTGAGTCCTTCTTTGACATAACGAAGGTCCAAATCGCAGTTGGCAAAACGCTGATGACAAAGACACCGACCAAAATTATAATTTCAAGTGGATAAATTCTTCCAATATTCAAAACAACGCCCATTGATGAAACATAGTCGTTCATTAAAGCCAAGCAAATTCTTGAAAGACCAAATGCTAAAATGGTGGAGAACAGTCCGATAATTGAGTTTTGAATCAAGTAAAGAAGATTGATTTTTTTCATGCTTATGCCAATCAAGCGCATAAGCGATATTTCCTTTGAGGAATGGTACATATTAAGCAGAGTGATAATAGAAATTATCATTATGTTCATTATAAGAATAACTGCGCAAAGCACAAAAACAATATATTTTGTGTTGTCGGCGTCATTTAAAACATCTCTTACCGCTTCCATTGGGGAAATTGCCTGCAAGGAAATTGGGTTTTCGCCATCCCCCTCTATAACCTTGCCGTTATATTTTTCAATAATTGACATAGCAACTGAGGGGTTCTTTGCGCGAACCAAAACAGCACAAACTGTTTTTGAGTGATTGTGCGCTTCCTCGCTTTGGTGTGAGTCGTGACTCTCGTTTGTGTGTTCATTTTCTGACTCGTGTTCTTCACCGTGGTCGTGTAAATCCCAAAGACTGCGAATCTGCGTGAAAACAACAGTATCAAAGGAGGAGTATGTTCTTTCTAATATACCAACAACAGTAAGACCCTTTTCGTGGGTTTGTCCCCCTGTTGCTGAGTGGCTTGTGTAAAGGGTGTCACCAACCTTTAAGCCGTTTTCCTTAGCCACGCGATAACCAATAACCGCTTCAAAGGAGCCGTGTTCTTTAAACATTTCTCCACTGGAAAGCTCCTTGTCCTTTAAATAGGTTGGGGTTGTTCCAACAACGCTTGAGCCGTTATAGTTGTCAGCCATAGCAAACGGAACAGCTTCGCGCACGTTATTATCTTGGCTTAATTCTGTAACCACGGAGTAGGGAATAGTGCCAAGAGGCGCATCAGAAAAATACATCGAGTTCATAACAAGCTGAGTCTTGCTACCAGACGGGCCGACAATAACTGAATAGTATTGAGCATTTTTTGAAATTCCATCGCTAACCTGATTTGAAACATTGAAGGCAAGCACGGCGATTCCAGCAGAAAGTATAATTGAAATAACGACCAAAATAATCTGCACCTTTTTGATTGCCATATTTTTAAGAGCGAAGCGTATCATAAGAGCGCCTCCCCCTCGGGCTTAATATCAAAAAGCCCGCTTGTCATTTTGTTCATATCAATAACGCAGTCGAAATACTTAGCCAAGCGCTCATCATGCGTTACAGCAATTAAGGTTTTGCCCCTTGAAATTTCGGAAAGAGCCTTAATAACCTCTTCTCCAATTGCAAAGTTTAGGTTACCCGTTGGCTCATCAGCAAGAATTATGTCTGGCATTTTTACAATAGCGCGAGCAATAGCAACCCTTTGCTTTTGTCCGCCGGAAAGATGCTTTATTTTTGCATTTCTTTTTTCGTAAATTCCAAGAGCTTTAAGAATCTCTGGTGCGCGCGAGGTGTCAACACCCTCAAGACGCAAAATATTTATGTTATCCATAACGCTCATATCGTTAATGAGCTTGAAATCTTGAAAAATGTATCCGATTTTTTGGATTCTGAATTTGTCCTTTTCCTTTTGGCTCTTAGATGTCATATTTTCGCCATCGATAAAAATAGAGCCGGATGTGGGCGACAAAACCCCTGCAATTATGTTCAAAAGAGTAGACTTGCCACATCCCGACGCACCGAGAAGCATATAGGATTTACCGTTTTCAAAGGTGATATCGCTATAATTGATGGCTGTCTCATTTTGAAACTGCTTTGTTAAATTTTTTACCTCTATCATTTTAAAATCCTTTCTTTATTTAGCTTGAAAAAAGAAAGAAAATCAATTAGATAGCTTTACCTTCAATTTAATAGGAGTTGGTTTTGTTATAATTATAAAAATTAAAGGTAGTATTATGCATAAAAAAGCAAAAAACGCAAAGGAAGAAAAAAGAGAAGTGTTCAAAAGGGCATCGTCCTTGCCGTGGCTTGTTAAAAGCGCACATATTTGACAAAACTCCTTCTCACAACAGCAAGTGTGCCCAATTTCAAAGAAAATGGAGAAAACAGAAAAAGCCATAGCCAAAGCTAAGACAAGAGCAAAAATAAATAAAACGCGCTTACTTTTCATAATTTCCTCCTTCTCGAATTTAAACTGAAAAATTTGCAATAATATATAATATATGATAGCACACTAAAATCAAAAGTTCAAGCATAAAGGATAAAAAGTTACAAACTCCAAAAAATCACATAAAAACTAAATTTTGAAATTTTTTAATAAAGTGCTTGACAACCAAAATAAAATGTGATACAATACTAACGCAATATTGGGATGTAGCCAAGCGGTAAGGCACCAGACTTTGACTCTGGCATTTCGATGGTTCGAACCCATCCATCCCAGCCAAAACAAGAGGACACCAATTCGGTGTCCTCTTTGTTTTGTTTTGGTTGGGATGGTGAGGGTGCGCCCACTTTTTATCTTTGATAAAAATGTGGTGCG
>JAZNFR010000265.1:0-2213 GCA_045576055.1 Eubacteriales bacterium | reverse complement strand
TGCTCTAGCCTCTGAGCTATTCCGCCATTTGCGCCTTGTTTGCTTAACGCTAGGCTATTATATCATACATATTTTGACTTGTCAATACCTTTTTTTGAAAAAATTTAATTTTTATATTTATTTTTATCCTTTTATTTTTCTTGCATTTATATATGCAATATGGTAAAATTAAACTAACAAAATTCTAAGGAGACACTTATGTTTTATTTAGGTTCAGCTTACTATCCAGAGCTTTGGGACAAGGAAGAAATTGAAAAAGATGTTGAAAGAATGAAATCACTCGGTCTTAATTGTGTGCGCGTTGGCGAGTTTGCGTGGAGCACAATGGAGAAGACAGAGGGAAATTACGATTTTTCAATCTTTAAATATATGATGGACAAGATGTACGAAAACGGAATATACACAGTTTTATGTACACCTTCATGCACACCACCTCGTTGGGTTTTCAAAAAATATGATGACCTTATGAGAATTCGATACAATAATTACGATAATATCAAGGTTGACGTGCATTCGCGTTGCCACCCTTGCAAATCACACAAGGGGATTCGTGAGCTTAATCGTAAAATCGCTGAAGAAATGTCAAAGGCGCTTGGCTCTCATCCAGGTCTTATCGGTTGGCAAATCGATAACGAGATTTACCCATATGATTTTGGTTGCTTCTGTAAGCGCTGCGCTAGTGAGTATCGTGTATATCTTAAAAATAAATATGGCACAATCGAAAACTTAAACAAAAAGTGGGTTATGAACCGTTGGTCACTTGATTTTGAATCCTTTGATGATATTTTGCCACCAGCACCACAGTCTTGGGAGCATCCTTCTCATGCGGTTGAGTGGTGGAGATTCCAGTGCCAGCTTATTAATACCTATGTTTGGGAGCAGGCTGATGCTATTCGCAAGTATTCAAAAGCCCCAATCGGTACAGATATGATGATGGATAACACTCTAAGCTATAACATTATCAACAAAAAGCTTGATGTTGTTCAGCACAACCACTACGACAATGAAAACGAGCTATATAGAACCTTCTTTAACTACGATTTTTATCGTACATTAAAGGAAAATCCTTTCTGGGTCACTGAAACTCAACCTGGCTATAATGGCTCATATGCTGCATATAACGGATATAGACCAAACGGTCATAACTACATAAACTCCTTAGCTCCTATTGTACAAGGCGGAGAAATGAATCTGTATTGGCTTTTCCGCTCACATCCAGCCGGACACGAAATTGGACACGGCGCTGTATATTCAAGTGCAGGAGTTCCATCTCCTATTGCATCTTCAATTAAGAAAATAGCTGATACACTTGAAGCAACGGGTGATTTCTTAGAAAAATCCAAGGTTAAATCAAAAATGGCTCTTACATATTCTTCAACCTCAATTAAGAACTTTATGTTCGCGCCAATTATAACCAAGCTCGATGACCACGACCATTCATATAGACCAGTAATCATAGACCATTTTTATGATGCGTTTAGACATTATAACATTGATGTTATCGAAACTGACAAGAATTTAGACGAGTACGAAACAATCATAGCGCCACTTCTTTCTTGCTTTGATGATTGTGATTTTGGCACAAGAATCACCAAATGGGTTGAAAATGGCGGAACACTTATCGTTGGACCTCTATCCGACATAATGACCGATTATGCTACTAAGTTAACCGATAAAACCTATTCAATTCTTGAGGATCTAGCAGGTGTTAAGGTTAAGCACCATCTTCCGGTTGAACAGGATAACTTCAAGGCAAAATGGCAAAATGGCGAAATTTTTGATGTTTCTCTTGGTTGTGATGCTTATGAAAATGTTGACTCCGAGTCGATTGCAAGCTACACAGGCTTCGATTTTGAGGGTATGTGTGCAATAGCAAAGCGTAAGGTAGGCAAGGGTACTGTAATTTTACTTGGTACAGCACCTGACAAAAAAGCTTTGCTTAAGCTTGTTGATAAGAAACCAATTTTAGAGGCTTCCCAAAATGTATTCCTAACCAAGCGCGAGGGAGAAGAGAACGGAATTATTGCCCTGGAAATAGAAAACAAGGACGGATATATTGTGCTTGATAAAGAGTACTATGATATTCTTGGTAAAAAGACCGTAAGTGGCAAAGTAGAAATTAAACCATACCAAGCACTTTTCCTTAAAGAATTATAATAAAAAAGAGACCTTTTTGGTCTCTTTTTCTTTTTGTATAACGAAAACCACGCGAT
>JAZNFR010000264.1:0-5381 GCA_045576055.1 Eubacteriales bacterium | reverse complement strand
TTGCTCCCGCCTCCTTTAAAAGGCTTACAACCTCGCTTTGCTTAGGGGTCAGCTTTTGAGAAATGTCTTCCTCAGCAAGCTTTACCCATTTTTGGGTTGCGTCACCTATTTTGCGCTTAGCGTCACTGCTTTTTATAAGTGCTTCCTTTTCATTTGGTAAGCGCTCCTCGATAACCTCATTCAATAGCTGATTCAAGGTGTTACCTATTTCCTTGCCACAAAAGCCTAATGAAATTAAGTCATTTCCACTTATTTTTAGTGAAGAAAGTGTAAAGCTGTTTTCACTAAGAATTTCTTTTGCAGTATTTTCCATCTTATCAAGCTTATCAAGCCAAAAATACTTTGGATTTTGTGCCAAATTATCTGCCCTTTTTATTTTTAAAAGGTCAAAATACAAATCAGCGCCTAAACGATTCATTCTTTTCTTTATAAAAATCTTATCGGGCTCTATGGGAGTATCGTGAATTTTAACGAGAGTTATTACCTTTTCCTTTGTTGCATTATCATATCTATATTCGGTCAAAAATCTCTCGGCAATTTCCGTACTGATTTTTGCATGTCCATAAAAATGGCCTTGTCCCTTTTCATCAACTGAATATGTCTTTGGCTTTCCCATATCGTGTAATAGCATTGTAAGTCTTAAATGCAATATCGGCTCAACGCTTTCAATTGCCACCGCCGTATGCTCTAAGACATCATAAATATGATATTTACTGTTTTGGTTAAATCCGTGTATTTCCTTGATTTCAGGGATTATCTCGCCTATTATTTCGTAATTTTCAAGGATTACGTTTTTAACGTTTTTGCCAAGCAAAAGCTTTGATATTTCAATGTTTATTCTTTCCTTTGAAATATTCTTTAGAAGGTGCGCACATTCGACCATGGCTTTTTTTGTTTTTTCTTCTATTTCAAAGCCGAGCTGCGAGGCAAAACGAACACCACGAAGAATGCGAAGTGCATCCTCCTCAAAGCGTTTTTTGGGGTTGCCTATTGCCCTTATGATTTTGTTTTTGATGTCGTTTTGGCCACCAAAAATGTCGATTATTCCATCATCCACGTTATAAACAAGAGCATTCATTGTAAAGTCGCGACGTGATAAATCGTTTTCGAGACTTCTTGTAAACTCAACGCTTTCTGGATGTCTACTATCCTTATAGTCGCCATCTATTCGATATGTGGTAACCTCTATTGGTTCTTTATTATAAAGGAATGTTAGTGTGCCGTGCTTTATTCCAGTTTCTATAACTGTATAGCCAGAAAAAGCCTTTTTCATTTCATTAGGAGTTGCGCTTGTGGTTATGTCATAGTCATGAGCTTGAGCGCCCATTAGCATATCGCGTACACTTCCACCGACAATGTAAGCCTCGTGGTTGTTCGCCTTTAATAGCTCTATCGCCTTTTTGGCGCCATCACTTAACCTAAGCATATTCTCCCTCCTTTATTATTTGCACATATCTAAAAACGCTTCTTTATCTATTATTTTAATTCCCAAATTTTGTGCCTTTGTTAACTTTGAGCCAGCAGCCTCACCAGCTAAAACGTAATCGGTTTTCGATGATACAGACGAGGAAACCTTGCCGCCTCTTGCCTTAATCATTTCCGCTGCCTCATCTCTTGTCATATTTTCAAGTGTGCCTGTTAAAACAAATGTAAGTCCCTCAAATTCATTTGACAATTCCTTTACCTCTTCACTTGTTTTAACACCCGCATTTTTTAGTCTTTCAATGATATATCTTGTTTCATCTTTTTTGAAAAATTCTACAACGCTTTTTGCCATTACATCACCAAAGTCGCCAATTTCCTTGATTTCGTCCTCGGTAGCTGTAAATAAAGCGTCGACTGTTCCAAATTTACTTGCAAGCTCACTTGAAGCGACCTCGCCAATGTGTCGAATTCCAAGTGCGTAAATTACACGTGCAAGACCCATTTCCTTTGATGCCTCAACGGAATTTATAAAGTTATCTGCACTTTTTTCTCCCATTCTTTCAAGGGATGCAATATCTTCCTTGGTAAGATAATATAGGTCGGATGCATCGTGTATTAGGTGATTTTCAAGAAGCGCCTTTACAAGCTTACCACCAACGCCCTCAATATTCATTGCTTTTTTAGATGCAAAGTGTGTGATATTTCTTTCAAGCTGTGCAGGACAAGATGGGTTTGTACAGCGAAGTGCACCTAGTGTAAAGTCCTCACCATCATCTACAAAGTCGTCAGCATCATCATATGTCAAGCTACCACCACAGGATGGGCATTTTTCTGGCATATTATATGGCACTTCATCGCCCTTTCTATCCTCTTTAACGCTACCAACAACCTCAGGAATAATATCTCCTGCCTTTTGAACGATAACGTTGTCCCCTATTCTTATGTCCTTTTCCTTAATTATATCAATATTGTGAAGTGTCGCTCTTGATACACTAGTTCCAGCAAGGCGTACAGGCTCTAATACTGCGTTAGGGGTTAAAACACCTGTTCTTCCGACCTGAATTACAATATCAAGAAGCTTTGTTTTCTTTTGCTCTGGTGGGAATTTATAAGCAACAGCCCATTTTGGTGTGCTAGTGCCCTCGCCAAGCTCACGCCTTTTTTCAAGTGAGTTGACCTTTATAACCGTGCCGTCAATATCAAAATCAAGACTTGGTCTATCTTCGCCAAGCTTGATAACTGCATTTATAATTTCATCCTCATCGCTACCAACATACAAAAGAGGAATGGTTTTAAAGCCAAGTGAGCTTATTTTCTCTATTGTTTGCTTGTGGGTTTCGACACCATCAAGCTTTCCTGCTTGATAGTTGAAAACGAAAATATCAAGTCCTCTTTTTGCAGTTTCCTTAGAGTCTAGACAACGAAGTGAGCCGGCTGCTGCATTTCTCGGATTTGCCCAAAGATTTTCGCCATTTTCTTCCTTTTCGCGATTCAACTTTTCAAAGGATTTATGTGGCATATAAACCTCACCACGAACGGTGATTGATTCATTTTCGCTTAATTCAAGAGGAATTGAACGAATAGTCTTTATATTTGCCGTAACATCCTCACCTGTTGTACCATCACCTCTAGTTGCACCGACCTTTAAAATACCATCTTCGTATTTTAACGATACACTAAGACCATCGATTTTAGGTTCAACTGAAAATTCGGTATCATTGCCAACTTCAATTTTAACGCGGCGAATAAATGCACGTAATTCGTCAAAATCAAAAACGTCAGTTAAGCTTGCCATTTTAACCTCGTGCTTAACCTTTTCGAATTTGTCAAGCGCCTTGCCACCAACTCTTTGAGTTGGTGAGCTTTCACTATAAAGCTCAGGGTTTTCCGCCTCAAGCCTTTTTAATTCCTCAAACATTTTATCATACTCAAAGTCCGAGATTTCGGGCGCATCATTTTCATAATACCTTTTTGAGTGATATGCAATTTCTTTCCTTAATTTGTTTATTCTTTCAGCAATATTCATAGTAACCTCAAATCATTTAAAATAAAGGCATAACATATAATTTAGTATATCATATACGCATAAAAATTTCAAGTTTTGCATAAACTTTTAGGGTTATTTTTCGCACGTTTTTTCCTTTTTTAACCTTTTGTGACACCTATCTCTATCGTATGGTGTCGTTTTGTCTTTTGGGGGCACTTTTTGTCAATCGTTTTTTCTTGAATAAAGGCTTTTTTCCTTTATAATGAGATTAGAAAAACAAATGAAAGGAAACGAAAATGAACCATAATTTCAAAAAATACTTATCCTGCATTATACTTATTCTTCTCTGCTTAGCCGGTGCCACTGTATTATATGCAAGTGCGAGTGGGCTTTGGCGTAAAAATGAAGAGCCAAATGATACCGATACTGAATCAATAACCCATACATTATCAAGTGAAAGTGATACGGAACTAAAAGACACTAATGATACAGAAATCGAATCAGATACAGAGGCTGAGATAGAGAGTGAAACCGAAACAGAAAGCGAAACAGAGACCGAGGAAGAAGAGCCTACTGTTGTAACTATTGATATGCAAGGCTCAATACTTAGTGAATACCTATGCTCCTCTAACCTACGTGCCGAGTGGGCGATTTTAAAAAACGAAGATGATAACACATTATATTTGAGCGTTGAGCTGTATTTAGACAGCAAGGATGAAATTGTAAACGCAAGTAATGGTGTTTTGATAGTAAATGGTGAAAGCAAGGAATTTACAAGCACCGCAAGTGTTGGCAAATCCAGACTTTTAACGACATATACCTCAAGCATGGATTTTCCCGAATGTGACAAAATTGATATAAGCGCAACCTTGCAAGCAAGCATTAATGAAAATGGTGTTGCATTGTCCGAGCTTACACTCAACGGTAGTATTTTACCAAGTGAGGAATATTTAAAAATGGACTCCTCACACACTTTAAAAATAGAACATATTTCGCAGTATCCAGAGCTTCCAAGTGGAGATGAGATAACCTCGCTTGCTATGGTTTTGGCATACTTGAACTACGAGGTTGACAAATGCGACCTTTGTGATTTGTATCTTAAAAAAGGACCTGTTGGTTTTACCGATTTCAACGAGGCAAATGTAGGAAACCCAAGAAATGCGTATAATTCATATGGGTGCTTACCCCCTGTTCTTATAGATTCTGCAACTAAATTCATTTCAGTAAATGGTGGACAAAACAAAGCATATGATTATTCAGGCAAGAATCTCGAAGCCCTTTACTATGAGGTAAGTAAAGGCAATCCTATTATTGTATGGGCATGTGAGAATTTTGATATTACCCCGTCAATTTCTCGCATTTGGGTTATAGATGGAAAAAGTCTTTATCTAAAATCAAATATGGCTTGTATGGTGCTTGTAGGCTACGATTTTGAAAAGAATACCGTAACGCTTTCAAACCCCGCCGGCAACGTATTTGAAATTGATATGGATTTGTTTGAGCAAAGGTACAAGGAAATGGGCTCATACGCCATCGCCGTAAAATAGCTAAGTGTTTGCCCCGCTTAGCTCCCACCATAAAAAGCCGACCAATGGTCGGCTTTTTCATTTTTAAGGTGCGCTTGTGTTAGCGAGCTTGGGGGAATGGTAGCACGCCACTTGTATATATGCAAGCACACACCACAGTGCCAAATACACTAAATCATAAAAAATAATATTTTCAACCTTTTTTCTAATCGTTTCTTTCACTCATTTTGAATAAATTAAATTTCTGTTGTTTAAGAAAAAAATTATATAGAATTTGTGGGTATTTCAATAAATTTTCAGCAGTATAGCAAACCTCTTCTTCAAAAAGGCTTTTTTTATTCCAATTAGAATAAGCTGTGGGATTTGCGAAAAAATTAGCAGGGAATGCTATTATTATATTTGTTAGATAATATTGCAGAGCTATTAAATCAAGTGATAATAAT
>JAZNFR010000263.1:0-5678 GCA_045576055.1 Eubacteriales bacterium | reverse complement strand
ATCTGGAAAAACATTTTTAGCGGTGGCTATGGCCGTTAAATCACTACGAAACAAGGAAGTTTCAAGAATTATTTTGACACGTCCAGCTGATGAAGCTGGTGTACGTTTAGGCTTTTTGCCTGGTGACTTGCAAAGTAAGATTGACCCATATTTAAGGCCATTATATGATTCTCTTTATGAATTACTTGGTCCTGAGACATGTGCTAGATATATGGAAAAAATGGTGATTGAGATTGCACCACTTGCTTATATGAGAGGGCGTACGCTTGATGATTCGTTTATTATATTAGACGAAGCACAAAACACAACACCTGAGCAAATGAAAATGTTTTTAACACGTATAGGCTATAATTCAAAGGTTGTTGTTACTGGTGACCTTTCACAAACCGACTTGCCAGATGGCAAAAAAAGTGGGCTTGCCGAGGCTGTTAAGATACTAAAAAACATTGACGATATTGCTATTCACTCTTTTACAGAAAAAGATGTTGTACGTCATAAGCTTGTACAAAGAATTATTGTCGCATATGACAAATACGAAAAAGAAATGAAGAATAATAGAGAGAGAAGGACAAGCAAAAAATGATATTAACAGTTGATTTTAAGGACGAACAAGAGATTATCGAGGTTAGAGCAGCAATGTGCTCAATTGTTCGTAAAGCTATTTTTAATACTTTAGCTTATGAAGGATTTGAAAAAGATGTTGAAGTATCTGTTACCTTCACAGATAATGAGGGAATTAAGGAGCTAAATTCACAATATAGAAACAAAAATACAGCTACTGATGTTTTATCGTTCCCTATGTTTGATAGCTATGATGATATGGAAATACAACCATCTCCAATTCCGCTTGGAGATATAGTTATTTCTCTTGAAAGAGCCTATGTTCAAGGACATCATCTGTTTCATAGTGTTTATCATGAGGTTGCTTTTTTAGCGGTACATTCAACATTACATTTGCTTGGATATGACCATGAAACCTCGAAAGAAGATGAAGAAGATATGTTTAGAAGACAAAAAGAAATAATGGAGATAATTGGTTTCTAATGAGAAAAACGACTTTTATTGCAATTGTTGGCAGACCGAACGTAGGAAAAAGCACACTCTTAAATGCTATTTTAGGCGAAAAGATTGCTATTGTTTCCTCAAAGCCACAAACAACTAGAAATAGAATTACTGGTATATATACCAAAGATGAGACACAAATAGTATTTTTAGATACGCCGGGCTTTCAAAAACCACGCACTAAGCTAGGAGAGTATATGCTTGCAGCTTCAGATTCCTCTATCGGAAGCTCTGATGCGGTTATTTTAATTGCTGATGTCAACTATGGGCTTGGGGAGATTGAAAAGGATATCATCGAAAAAATCAAGCGTACAAAGCTACCAGCTATACTTGTTTTAAACAAAACTGATATGGCAACTCCAGAAAAAGTAGCTAAAACTATTACTGAATATGATAGTTATTATAAATTTGATGCTGTTGTGCCAACTTCTGCTTCAAAGGGACAAGGTGTACAAGCAGTTATTGATGAATGCTCTAAGTACCTTTGCGAAAGCGAATGGTTCTTTCCAGAGGATATGATTACAGACCAACCTGAGCGCAATATTGTGGCTGAAACTATAAGAGAAAAGCTTTTACGTGTTCTTAGCGACGAGGTTCCACATGGTACTGCTGTTAGCATTGAAGAATTTAAGGATGAAGGCTCTATTATTAAAGTTAGAGCAGATATTTATTGTGAGCGCGCGTCGCATAAAGGCATTATTATTGGTAAAAACGGCGAAACGCTTAAGAGAATTGGTACTTACTCAAGACAAGACCTTGAAAGATTTTTTGGTGTAAAGGTATACATTAATCTTTGGGTTAAGGTTAAAGAAAAATGGAGAGATAGTACACTAAATTTAAATAATCTTGGATATAACATCAAGGAGATTCAATGACCGAAATAAAAAAGAATGGTCTTGTAATACAAGAGAAGGATTTAGGAGAAAATGACAAGCTTCTGACGGTTTTAACTGAAAGATACGGCAAGGTTTTTGTCGTTGCAAAGGGTGCTAAAAGTGTGCGAAATCGTCATATGGCATCATGTCAGCTTTTTTCCTATGCTACCTTTGGACTGCGTAAACGAGGTAATTATTACTACATTGTAGATAGTGATTTAATTGTGAGCTATTACAATATTAGAACCGATATAACAAAGCTTGCATTAGCTTCATACATATGTGATGTTGTTAATGATGTAGTTCAAGAAGGAAATAATGAGGATGCAATTCTTAAATTAACACTTAACACATTTTTTGCAATTGCCAAAAATAAAAAACCACTTGAACTAATACGAGCAGCATTTGAGCTGAGGATATCGACAGAATCGGGCTTTGCACCGAATTTGGATGCTTGTTCTCAATGTGAAAGTACAGATATTTCACTTTCGTATTTTGATATTGTAAACGGAATTATTTATTGCGAAAAATGTAAAAACAACCTATTTTATGCAAATGCCGAAAATGAATTTTCAGAGCGTGGACTATCAAAACCGATAGCAATTATCTCTAGTAGTGTGCTTGCTGCTATGCGTTATGTTATTAACTGTCGTCCTGAGCGATTTTTATCCTTTAATCTACAAGAGGATGAGTTACATTCCTTCTATGATGTTGCAGAAAAATTTTTACTTAACCAGCTTGAAAGAGGATTTTATTCCTTGGATTTTTACAAAACCTTGTTATAAGAGAAAGGAGAAAAAAGAGAATGCTCAATCTTGAGAAATCAATTAGAATTTTAGAATTTGACAAAATTAAAGATATGCTTGCTTCCTTTGCACAGACGCAAGGCTCCAAAAAAAGAGCATTAGCTTTGACTCCATCATCAAATTCTATAGTAGTTAAAAGAAGACAAGCGTTAACTAACGATGCAAAATCAATGACTGAGGTAAAAGGCACACCTTCTTTCAATAGTATTCCTGAAATTTTAGATATCGTTGAAAAGGCAGAGAAAAACTCTATTTTATCACCTCGTGAGATACTTGATATAGCAATTTCCTTGCAAACTGCAAGAAATTTGCTTGAATATGTTCATTCTGATGCAATCAAGCCATCGCTGCTTACTGAAATTTTTGATTCACTAGTTCCAAATAAAATACTGGAGTCAAGAATATTCAAAGCAATTTTAGGTGAAGATTTAATTGCTGATGATGCAAGTCCAGCACTTGCTGATATAAGAAGAAAAATAAGATATCAAACAAATAGAATCAGAGAAATTTTGCAAGGCTATTTAACAGGAGAGAAATCTAAGCATTTACGTGAAAATCTTGTAACTATGCGTAATGGTAGATATGTTTTACCTGTTAAAAACGAGGATAAAAATGAAATTAAGGGCTTAATTCACGATACATCTGGCACGGGTGCGACATTGTTTATTGAGCCAATGGCAGTTGTTGAAGCAAATAATGAATTAAGAACATTGATTAGTCAAGAATCTACTGAAATTGAGCGTATTTTAGCTGAATTTTCAACTGATATTGCTTATTTCTCAATGCAATTAAAGAATAACTATAACTCAATAACTGAAATAGCATTTTATTTTGCAATGGCAGAGCTTTCATATAAAATGAATGCTGTATCACCAGAGTTTACTGATAAAAGAGAAGTTGTATTCGAACGTGCAAGACACCCAATGCTTGACAAACGTAAGGTTGTGCCTATAAATGTTTCCTTGGGTGAAAAATACAATATGCTTGTTATTACTGGCCCAAATACAGGTGGAAAAACTGTTACTTTAAAAACACTTGGCTTATTTGCATTAATGGCACAAAGTGGAATGCATCTTCCTTGCGATTACGCAAAGATATGCATTTTTGACGGAATTTTTCCTGATATTGGTGATGAGCAAAGCATCGAGCAGTCGCTTTCAACTTTCTCATCACATATGGTTTCAATCGTAAATATTGTAAATGAAGCTACTAGTGATTCGCTAGTCCTTTTCGATGAATTAGGTGCTGGTACTGACCCGATTGAGGGTGCAGCCTTAGCCCAATCAATTCTAGAAATAATGCTTGAAAAATCGGTTCTATGTGCTGCAACAACTCACTATGCAGAATTGAAAGCATTTGCGCTAAATACGCCGATGGTTGTTAATGCCTCATGTGAATTTGATGTTAATACTCTAAAGCCTACTTATCGTTTAGTTATTGGCGCTCCTGGAAAATCGAATGCGTTTTTAATTTCTAGTAAGCTTGGTGTTTCTGACAAAATTATTAAACGAGCTAATGAATTAATATCTGATGATAGAAGAAGCTTTGAAAATGTTATCGAAAAGCTAGAAACCGAAAGGTTTTTGCTTGAGAAGGAAAAGGAAGAAGCTAAAAGGCTTCGGCTAGAGTATGAGCAATTTAAAAATAATGCTGAAGTGGAGCTAAAAGAAAAGCTTGGCAAAGCTGAGAAGGAAAGCCAAGAAATGATGGAAAAAGCACGTGAAATTATTGCTGGTGCAAGAGTTAGTGCAGAATTTGTCTTTGATAAGCTTGATAAAATTCAAAAAGAAAAGGACAAAAAGGACTTTTCAAGTAAATATGCATCTACAAAAAAGGATTTACGAGCTAAGCTATATGAAGCTGACAAAACATACAATCCTATCGACGAAATCGATGATAATTACGTTTTACCTCGTCAACTAGTAAAGGGTGATAGGGTGATTTTAAGAAACGTTGGCACAGAGGCTGTTTTACTTGATAATCCTGATAAAAGTGGTAACGTATTAGTTCAATCTGGTATTGCCAAAACTAAAACTAATATCAAAAACTTAATGCTCGTTACAGAGGAAATATCAAATAAAATACAAGCTGCAAAACCAGTTCAAGTCACTTCACCTCGTAAAAAATCCGTTCAAAATAAAGCTTTTTCCCCTTCATTTGACGTTCGTGGTAGAAATATTGAGGACGCTTGGATTGATATTGACAAATATCTTGATGAAGCTTTGCTTGTTGGTGTAAAAAGCGTTACAATTGTTCACGGCAAGGGAACTGGAGCGCTTCGGAAGGGACTATGGGAATTTTTTAGAACAGACGCAAGAATCAAAAAATATCGCAACGGAGAATATGGCGAGGGCGATTTTGGTGTCACTGTTCTTGAACTAAAGTGATATAAAAAAGGCGAAACCCTCGCCTTTTTTGTTTTTTATTACAAAAATCGTTTTTTGTTATAATATTACTTGAAATTATATAGTTATTTTGTTATAATATATACGATATGCAAACTATCACATTTTTTATTTTTAAGGAGAAGATATGGCTAAACTAAAAATGCTCGCTATTGACCTCGGCGCATCAAGTGGAAGAGGTATTGTTGGTTCGTTCGATGGACAAAAGCTTGAAATTGTTGAAAATCATCGTTTTCCAAATGAGCCAGTTATGACTAATGGTAATTTTTCTTGGGATATATTAAGAATTTTCCACGAAATAAAGGCTTCAATATCGAAATGCGCTTTGTCTGAAGATAAAGACATTAAGAGCATAGGTATTGATACTTGGGGTGTTGATTACGGTTTTATTGATAAAAATGGCGCTTTGATGGCAAATCCATATCACTACCGTGATTTGCGTACTGATAATATTCAACCATATGCATTCAAAACAGTTCCTTTTGAAAAGCTTTATCGTATTACTGGTATTCAGACAATTAATTTTAATA
>JAZNFR010000262.1:0-2640 GCA_045576055.1 Eubacteriales bacterium | reverse complement strand
CGTTGCGTTAAAGATGTAATTTGTAGTGTCGCTGTTCACCTTATCAACAATGCTTTGATAAAGAACCGAAACAGTTTCGCCATTTTTAGTACTTTTTGCGCACGAGAAATTGGCTTGAACGTCGAAATATTCCATTTCTCCTTTTAAAATTGTGTCCTTGTGAGTGCGCCAAAAATCCAAATAATTTTTAAGTATTTTTTTGTGGTCGTTTGTTATATTATCAAAGCGAATTGATATTTGAGGAACAGAAAACATTGTGGCAAGTAGCTGATATAGAACCGCCTCATTCTTTTCGTCCTTGTTCCACATCATCATATCACTATGAATTATGCCGTCCTGCGAAATGCGCATAGTGAGTGAATGGCTACGATTTACATATGGGTCAGCTGGACAATCCCCCACTCTAAACATATTTCCATATTGACCGATAACAGGACCTGTGTAGCTTTGACGAAATTCAATTAAGAATTCTGGATTTATTGATTTTAGCTTTTGGCTAACCTCTGAAAGAAGCATTTCAACTGCATCCTCAACCGATGAGGTATCCATTTTATCGTACTCAGTTGAGCTCATTTCTTCAAGATAAAAGCTGTCAATAAAGTCAAGCTTTAAGCCATCTATGCCATATTCCTTTACAAATTCAACATACTTGTCGGATATAAAGTCTCTAACCTCTTTAAATCGAGGATCTAAAATCATTGCGTTCATAGGCTCACGATTTCTCAAATACATACCCTTGAAGCGTTCAAAATTCTTGCTATAATATCCAACAAACGGAACGGAGAACCAAAGCATAAATTTCATATCAAGTGCGTGAATTCTATCAACGAAATTTTTCATATCTGGAATTTTTGTCGTACAAACCTCCCAGTCACCACAATAGCCATAGCCACGAGAGTTGTCATCAGTTTGCCAACCATCATCAACTATAACAGTGTCCATTCCAAATTCCTTTGCTGTTTTGCATTCATAAACGATTTCATCTGGTATTGTTCTTTGATGGAAGCTATACCAAGCGGAATAAAGAGGTGCACTTGCATACTCTGGCTCATATGCTGGGATATATCCAAGCTCACGCCACCAAGCCTTTGTAGATTCCACCGCTTTATAAAATGGTATTTTTCTTCTATCGAGACGAATTTTTGCACAATATTTTTCCATTATTGAGGTTCTTTCTGGGAAGAAAACGAGCTCATATATTAGTCTGCCATTTTCTTCAACAACGCCAGCCCTTATGCATATTGCATTTTTCGCATCAGAAAGAGAAATTGTCAAAAAATTCGTATTGTCAAAGCCATAAAGTGAAGCCACTGGCATACCGTTTGTCAGCTTACTTATAGCCTCTCTTTTGCCCCAGTCCGGAGTTAAATTTGGGTCAAAATGGTGCTTAGGTGACCAAAAACCGAAGGTATCTATTTGGTCAAGCTCCCACGATATTTTATACTCGGTTGGATAAACTTTGCCACCAAAATCAAGCTCTAATAAAAACTCCGACACCTCGCCATCAAAGAGCCTTTTTATCGACTCACCTTTTAGGCTGTTTTTTGTTTCGGTTGAAAATTTTATCCATTCAAAATCAAAGTTAGACATAAATGCTCCTATTTGCAAAAAGCCTCTTGCGAGGCTTTTATTATTCACCTTTAATTAACGTGTAGTTTCCACTTTTAAGTGTTTCTATAAGGGTTTGCATATCAAGTATTTCATTCTCGGTTAAAATACCCGCATTTGCAGGAACGTGATTATAATGGAAATCAGTACCTGAGGTTTTTATTAAGTCGAATTTGTCAGCCCACGCATCTGCTATTTCATTTCTTGAATCGTGTCCCATATGCCCGTTAAAGACCTCAACACCATCAAGGAACTCAGGGCGTACGACAGTCATAGAATTTCTAAACGGATGCGCTTGAATAAATAAAAGTCCGTTCTCACGTGCAAGCTTAGAAAAGCTTTCTGGGTTCATATTGTAAAGAATATCGTTGTTTCTTAAAAACTCTTCAGTAACGCCGAAAACAAGATAGTCGTTAATATTTTCTACGAAGCGAAGCTCCATTCCGAGCAAAATATTCAATTTTCCCTCGGCATCCTTCTTTAAATCCTTGTAGCCCTTTAGGTAGGCAGTTATAAAATCATCATAGCTGTCTTCACACTTATGAAATCTTTGAGTGCCTTTGTTGAAGTGGTTGGCTAAAACGAGTGTGGTATAGCCAGCATTTGTATATTTTTCTATAATCTCTTCGTTTGAAACTCTTGCACATTCGCTAACACTTTTCGAATGGCAATGAAGCTCTGTTTTGAACATAATTTTCTCCTGATAACTAATTGCTTATTTCCATTTTGGCTTGTTTTTTAGGGTTGTGTATAGCTCCACGTAGCTATTGTGTCTTGATTTTTCAATTGCTCCATTTTTCACTTGATTTATAACCTCGCACCCATCCTCTTTTGTATGGGAGCACTTGGTATATTTGCATTTGCCAACACATTCTCTAAAGTCTCTAAATGTATCGAACAAATCTTCAAGTGAAAAGAAATCAAATCTTTCAAAATCAAGAAGTGAAAAGCCGGGAGTATCAGCTAGATAACCATTAAAGCCATCGCCAAGTAGTGTCTTTAATGGAAACAGCTCTGTATGTCGTGTCGTGT
>JAZNFR010000261.1:0-2302 GCA_045576055.1 Eubacteriales bacterium | reverse complement strand
TATTTGCCTTACCTCTTGAAGGGTCGTATAAGTCAATCAAACGAATTTCTTTCATTCCGTTTTCATTAACTCTATACTTGCCGAGGTTATATGTATCGTTTACATAGAGCTGACCAGCGTTACCAAAGTAACCACCGTTGGCATCGTATCTAACTGTTACATTATATCCGTCCTCATTGTACCCTTCAAATACATTTTCATTATTACAGGAGGCAACGAATAAGCACATAAGGACTACTGCTGAGGCAATAATCAATAATTTAATTTTCTTATTCATTCTTAATTCCTTTTTCTATCCCCTCTAAGTCAGCGCCTTGCACTGACTTAGAGGTGGAATTTTACTTATTCAAATTTTTGCACTTAAATGCTTATTCGATTACGATATCATCATTTGATGATTGCTTTTTCGACCTTTTGGTTTTCTTTTTAGCGTTATGGATTGCCTTTAGCTGTGCCTTTTCCATTCTCTTCGCTTCCTTTGCCATTTTCTTCAAAAGATGCTTTTGCATTCTCTTTATTACCCAGCCTGCAACTACTGTTGTAACAGGTGTGTGTGTCTTTACAGATGCACAAACTAAAACGATTGAGAATATTGCAATAATTAAGAATAGTGCGCCAACTATTGAACCAGAAACGATAAGGATGATAAGCCATACGTTTGTCTTATTCTCTTCAACCGGTACATTTGGTGTTTCCTCGATTTCAGGCTCGTTTGGTGTTTCCAAGCTCTTAAGAGCCAAGATTGTATTCTCTGCTGAAACTAGTGTTGTGTAGTTTTCTATAAGTGCCTTTTGGTCGTCGATTGCAGCTGCTTTATCATAAAGCTCTCTTGCTAAAATAACAAGTGCCTCGTCAGCTAAGGTAATCTCAGCTGGGAGCTTATTTATAGCCTCGATAGCAGCAAGTGTTGCATCCTGTGCAGCAACTGAGCCATCAATAACCGTATCAAAATATTGTGAATAAATAAATGTTTCGTAGTATAAGCCGTTTGTTGGTCTTACCATTACGAGATTTGGATCGCCATGTCCAATTTGACTTACGAAGTTAGCTCCGTAATATACGTTTGAATACTTGCCGTCTGCAACGTTCCACATATAGTAAGGAACTACGCCGAGTCCTTCATATACGAGAAGATTGCCATTATAATCGTTAAACTCATACTTTCCTACAGATGGGAAGTTTTGGAAGCTTTCATAGTATGCGCTATCAAATTCTTCCTCTAATGCAGGAGCCTCATAGCTATTAAAGATAATAGTTACAAGCTCGTTACAATCGTAGAATGCCTTGTGTCCGATTGAATTTAGTGAGTTTGGCAATGTAACACGTACAACATCGCTACCTGCGAATGCCATAGCTGTAATTCTTACTGTTGAATCTGCCACCTTAACATTTGCATTTTCTGTGCCAGCAAATGTAATTAGCTCAAGTCCATATGGTACCTTTAAGTAAAGTGAGCCATCGATTATTGTAACATTTTCGCTAATATCAAAGGTGTAAATTGTCTTTTCATATTTAACGCCATTAAACTCAGATGTTTCTGTTTTGCTAAATGGTTGAAGCTTACACATTGCAAATGGATTTTCACCGATTTCCTCTAGGTTTTCGCCAAGGATAACCTCAAAATCAGTAAGTGCTTCCTTCATAAATGCGCCATCGCCAATTGATACACAGTAAAGTAGATTTGCTCTATCAATATTTGTGTATGCAAATGCGTAATTGCCAATTTCGGTCACTCTATAAAGGTTAATAACATTTTCAAGTGATTCAGCATAAGCAAATGCACCCTCATTAACTACTGTACCATTTGGATTAAATGTAACCTTAACCAAATCCTTACAGTTAACAAATGCATAGTTATCTACAAGCTCACATGATGAAAGGTTGATTTCAGTAAGTGGGGTTTCTGCAAATGCTTGCTTACCGATTACCTTTACCTTATCAAGGTTGATGCTTGAGAGTCTCTTACAGTTCATAAATGCGTTTGCAGATATTGTATCAAGCTTTGAGCCAAGCTTAATGCTTGTCAAGAACTCGCAGTTTGCAAATGCATCCTCACCAACAAATTCAAGTGATGAAAGGTTGATGTCCTTAAGACCTGCTGAATAATAGTGATAAATGTAATATCCATTCTCGTCTAGGGCAAAGCTTTGTCCAGCCGCATCTGAATATGTATAAAGAATATCACCGCTAAATGCTCTTGCGCCTATTGACTTAACCTTAGAAAGATCAATATTTACAAGGCAAGGAGCATTGAAGAATGCTTGTTCGCCAAGTGTTGCGCCGCTAAGTCGGATCGTAGCCA
>JAZNFR010000260.1:0-1891 GCA_045576055.1 Eubacteriales bacterium | reverse complement strand
TAGAGATAACGAAAAATGTATCCTTTGCCGTCGTTGCGTAGCAGCTTGTAAGAATATGCAAGGCATTGGCGTTATTGGCGCTAACGACCGAAGTCGGAGGCCAAGCGGTCTTAGGAAGACAAGGTAGAGAGTCAACTCCTTGGCTCACAGAACGACATGGCTACGATCCGACTTTAGAGATAACGAAAAATGTATCCTTTGCCGTCGTTGCGTAGCAGCTTGTAAGAATATGCAAGGCATTGGCGTTATTGGCGCTAACGACCGTGGATTTGATACACACATCGCTTCTGCTTTCGAGCTCAAGCTTGGTCAAACCTCATGTATCGGTTGTGGTCAATGTATCGTTGCTTGTCCAGTTGGTGCAATCTACGAAAGAGACGACACACAAAAGGTATTTGATGCTATTTCTGACCCAACAAAGCACGTTGCTATCTGCGCAGCTCCATCTATCCGTGCTACTCTTGGCGAATGCTTCGGCTATGAGCCAGGCACAGACGTAGAGGGCAAGATGGTTGCAGCCTTGAAGGCTCTTGGCTTTGATGGCGTATATGATATGAACTTAACTGCTGACCTCACAATTATGGAGGAGGCAACAGAGTTCCTTGGCAGATTTAAGGAAGGCAAGAACCTCCCACTCATCACATCCTGCTCTCCAGGATGGGTTAAGTACTGTGAGCACTACTTCCCAGAATTTACTGACAATATTTCATCCTGCAAGTCCCCACAACAAATGTTTGGCGCTATGTATAAGACATATTACGCACAAAAGGTTGGACTTGATCCAAAGGATATCGTATTTGTATCAGCTATTCCTTGTACAGCAAAGAAGTTTGAGGTTAAGAGAGACTTCCAAAATGCTGCAGGAGTTCCTGACGTTGATGTTGCTATCACAACACGTGAGCTTGGCAGAATGATTCAACAAGCTGGTATCGACTTTAAGGCTCTTAAGGACGAAAAGTTTGACGATCCATTCGGTATCGGTTCAGGTGCTGGCGTTATCTTCGGTGCTACTGGTGGTGTTATGGAGGCAGCTCTTAGAACTGCTGCTGAGGTTATTGAAGGCAAGCCACTTGAAAAGCTTGAATTTGACGACGTAAGAGGAACAGAGGGCATTAAGAAGGCTACATACAAGATTGGCGATGTTACTGTTAGAGTAGCGGTAGTAAGTGGAACAGCAAATGCTAAGAAGCTTCTCACAGCTATCAAAAACGGCGAAGAAGCATATGACTTCATCGAGGTTATGGCTTGTCCAGGCGGTTGCGTAAACGGTGGTGGACAACCTACACAACCTGCAGTTGTTCGTAACAACGTTGACTTGAAGGCTCTCCGTGCAAGCGTTCTTTACACAGCAGATAAGAAGATGGATTTGAGAAAATCTCATGAAAACTCTGCAGTTAAGATGCTTTATGATGAGTTCTTTGGCGAACCAAACAGCCACAAGGCTCATGAAATACTTCACACTAAGTACGTTAAGCGTGGTCTTTAATTAAACATAAAACCGACCTGATTTTCAGGTCGGTTTTTTATACGCATAAGCACAAAGCGAGAGCAAAAAACGTGCTTATGCGTATTTTTTTTCAAACGCTTGTCCACGTATTGACAACAAATTTTGAATATGATATAATAATTACAGAAACAAAAATAGGAGATATCAAAGATGCTTTTTTCTTCATTCATTGCGAATTTTTATGATTATTTATTTGAAATAATGAAGTTTATTGTTATATTTGGAATACCGATAGCTGTAATACTTGTAGGATTTACACCATTATTAGTTAACGTAAATTCATAAACACCACACACAGTATATCCTTTGTCATCTACACATTTTTCATAAGGTACTTGAGTAGTTTGACCATCACCAACATCTGCTGTATAAGTTTCATTAATT
>JAZNFR010000259.1:0-6459 GCA_045576055.1 Eubacteriales bacterium | reverse complement strand
CAGTATGTGATTACGTGGAAATCGAAAGCGAGGCTCACATCGACGAATACTCATACATTGATAAAGTGGATACGCACGAAAGAATCTGGAAATGTTGCGGTGGTTCTATAACCCAGGAGCACGATTTCAGTACAGGAAATGACTGTGTTTGCGGTGCTGATGCAATCTGCTTTACAGAACTTTTGTTTGTCGCTAACGAAGAATATCTATATGACGAGGAAACACTCACTTATACAGTTATTATTCCTCCAGACAAAAACCAAGCCAATTTAGCAGTTCAGCTTGTCGGCAGGAATCTTGAATATTTGACAACAGACAACGAATTTTTAAAGGTAAAGGAGATACACCATGAGTTTGGCGAATCCGAATACGATCTCTATTACCTAATAGGAGAGTGCGGTTTTGTGCTTGAGTGGATTGGTCTTTCGGATGGAGAGTGGGTTGAGTACTACTTTTCAAACGATGGTGGCGAAAGCTGGACTAAATATAGGGTGGAAATCAAGCAGTCGTGATAATCGTAAAAAGCAAGATTCATTATCCCTGCATATTTGCACAGACTCAAATTAAAAATTAAGGCAGGATTTTTCCTGCCTTTTTTACTTATTGACTATGGTAGAATAATTTGGTATAATATAGATATATGGCGCAAATGCGCACAAGGAGGAGAAAAAAGATGGCAAAAACAGTACAAGACGTCCTTAATATGATTAAGGAAAACGGAATAAAAATGGTTGACTTTAAAATGGTTGACATCAACGGTCAATATAGACACGTTACAATTTTAGCAGAAAACTTTTCCGAGGATACAATGAAAAGTGGTATCGGATTTGATGCTTCAAACTATGGCTATGCAGTAGTTGAAAAGAGCGATATGGTGTTTATTCCTGACCCTGACACCGCAGTTATCGACCCATTCTGCGAGATTCCAACAATTTCAATGACAGGTAATGCTATGATTATTGATAGCCCAGAAAACCGTCCACTTCCACAATACCCAAGAAATATAGTTCTAGCAGCTGAAAAGTATATGAACGAGCTTGGCATTGCTGACACTATGCTCATTTTGCCAGAGTTCGAGTTCTATCTCTTTGACAATGTTGGCTGGGAGGTAAGCGGAAAGACCATTAGCGCAACAGTTGATGCAAAGCAATCCTACTGGAATTCAGCTAGTCAAGGTCAAGGCGTTGTAGTTCCAAAGCAAAAGAACTATCATATAGCTAAGCCGTTTGATATTTCCTACGAGTGCCGTAGTGAGATGTGCTTACTTATGAAGGAAATGGGCATTGAGATCAACTAGCATCACCCTGAGGTTGCCGCATCTGGTCAGTTCGAAATTGAACCACAGCTCGGCAAAATGTCCGATATGGCAGATAAAACAATGATGATTAAATATATCATACACAACACAGCATTAAAGCACGGAATGAGTGCAACCTTTATGCCAAAGCCAATTTATGGCGAGGCTGGTAGTGGTATGCACGTTCATATGCTACTTCTAAAGAATGGCGAGCCTGTGTTCTCAGACGATAACGGATACGCACATCTAAGCAAAGAAGCGCACTACTTTATGGGTGGACTCTTAAAGCATATTGATTCACTCTGTGCTTTAACTAACCCAAGCACAAACTCATTCAAGAGACTTGTTCCAGGCTTTGAAGCTCCTGTTACTGTTGGCTATGCAACATCTAACCGTAGCGCAGTAATAAGAATCCCTGCGTATGCTAAGACACCAAACAAGCGTCGCTTCGAGCTTAGAAACCCAGACGCAACCTGTAACCCATATTTCTGCTATGCAGCAATTTTGATGGCAGGTCTTGACGGAATTAAAAATAAGATTGACCCACACGCATACGGCTGGGGTCCATACGACTGCAACCTTTACCACCTAAGCGACGAGGAAAAGGCAAAATTAAGCCATCTTCCAGCTTCACTTCCTGAGGCACTTGATGCACTTGAGAAGGACAATGAATATTTAACCGCCGGCGGAGTATTCCCTAAGGAGCTTATTGACAACTTTATCAAAGCAAAAAGAGCAGAGTGCTCAGAAATGTCAAAAATTCCTCACCCAGCAGAATTCGACAAATACTACAATTTATAATAAAGCTACACTGAAATGCCCTCGATTTTTGAGGGCATTTTATTTATAATGTCCTTTGCAAACGGACAAATGTATAAAAAATCGCACATTTTTGAAATAATATTCAAAAAAGGCTTGACAAAGTAAACAAAACATTATATTATAGATTTATCTTTTTATTTTAAGGAGGAAAAATTAATGAAAAGAATTTTAGCATTAATTCTTACAATCGTACTCTGTGTGGGTATGGTTGCTGTTCTTTCATCCTGTGGTGCAAAGAACTATGCAGAAAACAACACAAAAATCAAAATCGGTGCATCAGGTCCACTTACCGGTGGTGCTGCTATGTACGGTATCGCTGTAAAGAACTCTGCTCAAATGGCAGTTGATGAAATCAACGCAGCAGGCGGCTTTAACGGTATCATGTTCGAGCTTGACATGCGTGATGACAAGCACGACGCAAACAACATTTCAACAAACTATGCAAGCCTTTTTGAGGGTGGTATGCAAGTATCACTCGGTACAGTTACAACAAAGCCGGGTCTTGAATTCAAGGGATACGCAAATGCAGATAACGTATTCTTCTTAACACCTTCAGCAACAGGCGACTTGATTCCTGAATTTGCAAACGGTTACCAAATGTGCTTCGCTGACTCCGACCAAGGTACAGCTTCAGCAAAGGTATTCAACGCAGATTACAAGGGCAAGAAGGTTGGCGTATTCTTCAAGTCTGACGACGACTACTCAGTAGGTATCAAGGACAACTTCGTTAAGGCTCTTGATGCTTCATTCGGCACACCTGTTATGGCTTCATTCAACGACCAAACAATCAGCTTTGACCAACAAATTTCTGAGCTTAAGGATTGCGACGTAATCTTTATGCCTATCTACTACGATCCAGCTTCTGAATTTATGAAGAACGGTAACGGTATCGTTAAAGCAGGCGCTATCTACTATGGTTGCGACGGTCTTGACGGTATTGACGCAGTTGAAGGATTTGACATCACATCAATCACTCAAGGTGTTTCATATCTCTCACACTTCAATTCTAACACAACAGAGGGTGCAGCTAAGACATACATTGACAACTACAAGGCTAAGTTTGGCGCAGATGCTCCACTCAACCAATTCGGTGCAGCAGCATATGACTGCGTATACGCAATCTTCGAGGCAATGAAGGCAAGCAGTGAGGACATCAAGGCTAACATCGCTCCAGCTGACCTTTGCGAAATCCTTAAGAGTGTATTTGATAGCAAGGAATTCAAGTTCAGAGGTATCACAGGTGCTCCAGAAGCAGACGGCAAGTCAACAATCACTTGGACAGATGCTGAAGGTAACGCTACAAACGGACACGTTAACAAGACTCCGGTTTCCTACACAGTTAAGGAAGTAACTGCTCAGTAATCAAAAATAAATAGTTTTGCCGACGAAAAAAGCGTCGGCAAAACTTATTTTCTAAAAGGAATTAAAAATGGAATTTTTTGAAACATTAATCAACGGATTTAGTATCGGTGGTATATATGCTATGATCGCTCTTGGCTATACCATGGTTTATGGTATTGCTAAAATGCTTAACTTTGCACATGGCGATATTATCATGGTTGGTGCATACGTTATCATATTATTTGTGCCGATAAATCCTGTGCTTGCTATTGCTGCGGCAATTCTTTTCTGTGCAATTTTTGGTATATTTATCGAAAAAATTGCATATAAGCCGCTTCGTGGTGCTTCTCCCTTGGCTGTTTTGATTACGGCAATCGGTGTTAGTTACCTTTTACAAAGCTTGGCACAAATCATTGCAGGACCAAATCCAAAGCTCAATATGCTTTTCGAAAAGCTCTTCCCCAAATTCTTGGAAAAGCACCGCGGTGGAATTATCGCTATCGGCTCGTTCAACATTAAGCTCTCAACTGTTATAACACTTGCATGTGCTGTTGCTGTAATGGTTGGCCTTACCTTGTTTGTAAAGAAAACAAAAACAGGACGTGCAATGGTTGCAGTATCTGAGGACAAGGGCGCTGCACAGCTTATGGGTATTAATGTAAACTTTATTATTATGATTACGTTCGCAATTGGATCGGCTCTTGCAGCACTTGCAAGCACGCTTATGCTTATGAACGGACAGAAGTTTGCGGTTGATATGGGCTCGCTCCCCGGTATTAAGGCGTTTACCGCCGCGGTTATCGGTGGTATCGGCTCAATCCCTGGTGCTATGGTTGGTGGCATTGCGCTTGGACTTATTGAGTGCTTTGCACAAATGATTGGACTTGGTGAATATACTATTGCAATTGAATTCTCAATTCTTATTATAGTGCTTTTAGTAAAACCAACAGGTATTCTTGGCAAGAAGAGAAGGGAGAAGGTATAATGAAATTTGTTAAAAATTACTTAAGCTTTTCTCTTATCGGTGCTCTTGCAATCGCGATGACAATTATGGGCGCGGTAGGTGCTCTTCCTGGAACAGCCTTGGCTCTTTTAGAGCAAATTGCTATTGCTACAATTTTGGCAGTGTCGCTTAATATGGTTGTTGGTATGCTTGGCGAGCTTTCACTTGGTCACGCTGGTTTTATGTGCATTGGTGCATACGTTGGTGGCAAGCTTGCAGCACTTCTTTCAACATCACTTGGTGGCACAAATATCTTAACTGTTATTTTGGCACTTTTAGTTGGCGGCATTGCGGCAGGCGTTTGCGGATTTATCGTTGGTCTTCCCGCACTTAGATTAAGAGGCGACTATCTTGCAATTGTTACTCTTGCATTTGGCGAAATTGTAAAGAACCTTGTTGAAAACAGCCAATTTTTCGGTGGCCAAACAGGTCTTAGAACCCCTGACTTCACAACAAAAAGAGATACAAGATTTATTTTATTTGCAATTGGTGCAGTTGTTGTTCTTTTGACTATATTCGTTATTCAAAATGTAGTAAAAAGTAAGCACGGACGTGCAATTACTGCCATTCGTGATAACGAAATTGCAGCAAGGGCAACCGGCATTAACGTTACAAAATATAAGCTTATGGGCTTTGTTATTTCCGCTGTATTTGCCGGTCTTGCAGGCGTACTATATAGCTACAGTCAGCAAAGCATTCAAGCGAAGACCTTTGACTATAACTATTCAATTGAAATACTTGTAATTGTTGTTCTTGGTGGTATGACAATTAATGGCTCTATTTTGTCAGCTGTTTTGATTACTGCCTTAAATAACATTCTTCAAACTAAGCTTGGCGCTGATTTTGCCGTTGCCAAGGACTTGATTTACGCACTCGTTCTTATTGTTCTTGTTATTTATAGAAACGCACCAGCACTCAAGGGCTTCCGTGAAAAATATAACGGCAAAAACCTTTGGGCAAAAATCTTCAAGCCGAAGCACAATCCTGCAAAGGATAAGGGTGACGCGGCAAGATGGGACGTTGTACCTACCAAGATCGAGATGAATGAGGTTCTCTCAACTGACGTTGTTGTTGACACAACAGGAGATAACAGCGCAGATATTGGCGAGAGAGGAGGTAATAAATAATGGCTAATTTTAAAGATAAGGTTAAGACATTTGTTACCACCAAAATCCTCAAGAAAACTCATAAAAGAGTAGATGTTGAGAGTGAATACGTTCTTGAAACAAGAGAGCTTGGCATTACCTTCGGTGGCTTGAAGGCTGCACAAGATGTCAACCTAAAAATCAAGAAAAACCAAATCTATGGTCTTATCGGTCCTAATGGCGCTGGTAAAACCACAGTATTTAACCTTTTGACAGGCGTATATCAGCCTACAACCGGTACATTCTATCTAAATGGTAAAGACCTAACAGGGCTTCCACAGGATAAAATCAACCATATGGGTATTGCAAGAACCTTCCAAAACATTCGTCTTTTTAACAATATGACAGTTGTTAGAAACGTTATGGTAGGTCTTTCAAATCAACCAGAATACAAATGCACGCTTTTTGAGTCTATTTTCCGTTTGCCTCGCCACTTCAAGGTTGAAAAGGCAATGAGAAAAAGGGCAAAGGAGCTGCTTGATATTTTTGGCTTGTTAGATGAGAGAAACAACCTAGCTTGTAACTTGCCATATGGTAAGCAGAGAAAGCTTGAAATTGCCCGTGCGTTGGCGACAAATCCTAAGCTACTCTTGCTTGACGAGCCGGCGGCTGGTATGAACCCAAATGAAACTGAGGACCTAGTAAATACAATCAAATATATTCGTGATAACTTCGATATGACAATTTTGCTTATCGAGCACGATATGAAATTTGTATCAGGACTTTGCGATGAGATTACTGTTCTTAACTTTGGTACAGTTTTAACTGAGGGCAAAACAAAGGATGCTCTTAATAATCCAGAGGTTATTAAGGCATATATAGGAGGATAATTATGGCATTACTAGAAGTAC